>JAAFHD010000469.1 GCA_013298245.1 Alphaproteobacteria bacterium | reverse complement strand
CACGCCATCGAGTTCGCCTGCCGCCAGCATGCCGGAAATGGTCGCACCCTCGGGGGCCGATTCCACGCGGATATCGGGCGGCAGGTTGATGGCGATTTTTTCGATGCGCCCGGGGGATTCATAGCCGCCGCGCACCCAGGTGATGTCGCGCGGATGGACGCCGAAATCCTCTTCCAGGATGGCGCGCGCCCAGACGTTTGCTGTCAGTTGGTATTCGGGGATGCCGATGCGCTTGCCCTTGAGATCGGCGGGTTTGGTGATGCCGCGATCGGTGCGCACAACGGTGCAAGTGTGGCGGAAGGCGCGTGAGGGGAAGACCGGCACGGCGATGTAGGGCGAGGCGCCGGCCGCCATCTTCACGCTGTAGGAGGAGAGCGAGAGTTCGCAGATGTCGAACTCCGCATGGCGGAAGGCGCGGAAGAAAATTTCCTCCGGTTCCAGCAGCATGAAATGCGCGTTCGCGGCATCGATGCGCACGGCGCCATCGACCAGCGGGCGCATGCGGTCATAGTCGCCAATGGCGACCGAGAGCGAGAGCGTCATTCGGCGGCGTGCGCGAAGCTGGCGAATTCCGCGGCCGACGTGCCAAGGCTGCGCCAATCCGCGCTCTTGGGGACCACGCCTTCGAAGCTGGCGATTGCGGCATGCGGGATATGCGGCTCCGTGCGGCCCAGCGCGGGCGCGCCCTCGGCATAGGCGCGCGCGGCTTCGATCATCAGCCGGCGCCATTGCACGATCGCGACATCGGATGCGCCAAGGCGTTCGCTGGTGCGATCCGCGATCGCGCCCATGCTCTCCCACATCGCCATATCCTGCGCGGGGATGCCCTTGATGCCGGTGAAATTGCCGGTCTTCATCAGGGTGCGATCCTGCTCGAAGCGGTTCTGTTGCGTGCGCCGCTTGTTGCCATAGGCGTCAACGTCGATGCCTGGTGTCAGTGCCAGAAACTTCCGCCAATCGGCGTTGGAGGGCACGTCTGCGCCCTCGCCCCAGGCCATGAAGTAGAACCAGCTTTCGGTGTCGCTGATCGGCACTGTCACCTGCGCGACATTGTAGGTGGCGTTGGGCGGGATCAGGCAGGTGAGCGGTGCGACGAAGGTCGTCACGCGCACATAATCATGCGTGGCGGCCTGGGTGATCGGCCGGCGGATGGCAGCGTAGCGAAAGCCGTAGCTGGTCAGCTGCACCTGCAGCCGCGGCGCCTTGTCGGTGGAAGGGCGCGTCCAGAGTTTGTCATCCGCGCCCGCGCGGCCGACGCGCGCGGGCACCATGTCCGAGCTGTGCAGCGTGGAGGAATGCGCGCTGTCGATCTGGCCTTCCACGATCTGCGCCCAGTTCACCGGCACGCGCGCGCGGCCCACGGCAACGCGGGCATTCGGCGTGGGGGCGAAGGGCGGTGGTTCGAAGGCCGGCATGGTCTCGGGCGCGCCAAGATAGGCCCAGACGAAACCGCCGGCTTCCGCCACCGGATAGGCCGGGTGCTTCACGCGCATAGCGGCGCAGGCGCCGGCGGGTTCGCTCGGCATTTCCAGCACTTCGCCATCGAAGGCGACCTTCCAGCCGTGATAGAGGCAGCGCAGGCCGCCTTCCTCATTGCGGCCGAAGGCCAGCGATGCCTTGCGATGCGGGCAGGCCTCCGCGACCAGGCCCAGGCGCCCTTCGCTGTCACGAAACGCCACCAGTTTCTCGCCCAGAATCTGCACGGGCCAGGGCGCGCCGTCCGGCTCCTCCACGTCTTCGGAGAGGCACACCGGCAGCCAGTGCTGGCGCATCAGGCGCCCCATGGGGGCATCGCCCTCCACGCGGCAGAGCAGCATGTTTTCATCGTGCGTGAGCATGCGCGTGTCATAGCGCGGGCGCCGCTTGCGACGCAATCCTAAGATGGCTAAGGATTTCGCATGGACCTGCCGCTGACGCTCCGTGTGACGCAACGCAGCATGCTGGCGCGCGACATCATGGGCCTGACCTGCACCGCCGATGCGCTGCCTGATTGGCAGCCAGGCGCGCATGTCACGCTGGAAGCCCCAGGTGGCGCGCTGCGGCAGTATTCGCTCTGCGGCCCGCCGGGCGAAGACTGGCAGTTTGGCATCAAGCTGGAGGCCGCGGGCCGCGGCGGTTCGGCCGCGATGCATGGGGTGGGGCAGGGCGATGTGCTGCGCGCATCCACCCCGCGCAATGATTTCCCGCTGACCACGCCCGGCACCTCGCATCTCTTCATCGCGGGTGGCATCGGCATCACGCCGATCATGGCGATGATCCGCGGGCTTGAGGCGATGGGCGGCAAGCCCTGGAAGCTGGTCTATCTGACGCGCGATGCGGACAGCACGGCGTTTGCCGATGAACTCGCCGCGCATCATGGGCGCGTCACACTGCACCATGATGGCGGCGCGGCGGAAAACGCCTTCGACCTCTGGCCGCTGCTGGACCAGCCCAAGGGCCGGCACATCCATTGCTGCGGCCCGCGCGGGCTGATGCAGGCGGTGCGCGACATGACCGGCCACTGGCCCGCCAGCGCCGTCCATTTCGAGGATTTTTCTGGCGGCGAGAGCACCGCGCGCGCGGACGATACGCCCTTCATCGCGCGGCTTGCGCGCAGCGGGCGCGATGTGCCGGTGCCCGCCGGCACCACGCTGATGGATGCGCTGGATGCGGCTGGCATCGCGCTGCCGCGCAGCTGCACTGCCGGCAGTTGCGGCACCTGCCGCACCACGCTGATGTCGGGCGAAGCCGACCATCGCGACCTGGTGCTGATGGAGCACGAACGCGCTGCACAGATCATGCCCTGCGTCTCGCGCGCGGCACCTGGTTGCGATGTGCTGGTGCTGGATCTGTGATCCGGCTCGGCGTCGCAGGCCTCTCGCGCGGGTTCATGTTCACGCTGCCCACGCTGCGCGCCGATCCACGCCTGCGCGTGGTGGCCTGCGCCGACCCGCGTGAGGCGGCACGCGCGCAATTCCAGCGCGACTTCCCCGGC
>JAAFHD010000468.1:2581-2980 GCA_013298245.1 Alphaproteobacteria bacterium | reverse complement strand
CGCCAGGTCCGTGTACTTGAACGCCTCGGCGCGCCGCGTCGGCAGCCCGCGGGCGGCCAGCGCGTCCCGGCCGGCCGCGCGGAGTGCCACTGCCCATCCCGGCGCGGACAGCCCCTCCGCGCGGCGAAGGAAGTTCGCGGCGTTGTTGATGGGGGTAATCGCGTTCATGCCGCGGCCTGCCCGTAGCCCTGCGCTTCGAGTTCATGCGCCAGTTCCGGCCCGCCCGAGCGGGTGATGCGCCCATTCATCAACACATGCACCCGGTCCGGCACGATGTAGTTCAGCAGCCGCTGGTAATGCGTGATCACCAGCGCGGAAAACGCAGGCCCACGCAGCGCATTCACGCCATCGGCCACGATCTTCAGCGCGTCGATATCAAGGCCACTGTCAGTCTCGTCC
>JAAFHD010000468.1:0-2571 GCA_013298245.1 Alphaproteobacteria bacterium | reverse complement strand
CATTGCGCTTCTTCTCGCCGCCCGAGAAACCCACATTCACGCCGCGCTTGAGCATGTCTTCCGGCATGCTCAGCGCCTTCATCTTGGCGCGCGCGAGCTTCAGGAACTGCATCGCATCCACTTCGGGCTCGCCACGCGCGCGGCGCTGCGCGTTCAGCGCGGTGCGCAGGAAATTGGCGTTGCCCACGCCCGGCAATTCGACCGGATACTGGAAGGCCAGGAACAGCCCTGCGGCCGCGCGTTCCTCCGGCTCCATCGCCAGAATATCGAGGCCGTTGAAGGTCACGGACCCACCCGTCACCTCATAGCCCTCGCGCCCGGACAGCACATAGGACAGCGTGGATTTGCCCGAGCCATTCGGCCCCATGATGGCGTGCACTTCGCCCTGCGGCAGATGCAGGTCGATCCCGTTCAGGATCGTCTTGCCATCGATCTCGGCGGTCAGCCCTTCGATCTTCAACATTAGCCCACGCTCCCTTCCAGGCTGATGGCCAGCAGCTTCTGCGCTTCCACCGCGAATTCCATCGGCAATTCCTTCAGCACCTCACGGCAGAAGCCGTTGACGATCAGGCCCACCGCCTCCTCCTCCGTCAGCCCACGCTGGCGGCAGTAGAACAGCTGGTCCTCGGCGATGCGGCTGGTCGTCGCTTCATGTTCGACCTTCGCGGACATGCAGCGGTTCTCGATATAGGGCACAGTGTGCGCGCCGCACTGATCGCCGATCAGCAGGCTGTCGCACTGCGTGAAGTTGCGCGCGCCGACGGCCTTGGGGCTGATGCGCACCAGGCCGCGATAGGTGTTCTGCCCACGCCCGGCCGAAATCCCCTTCGACACGATCGTGCTCTTCGTATTGCGCCCGATATGGAACATCTTTGTCCCGGTATCGGCCTGCTGGCGGTTGTTGGTGATCGCCACCGAATAGAATTCGCCCACCGAGTCATCACCCAGCAGAATGCAGGACGGATATTTCCAGGTGATGGCCGAACCGGTCTCCACCTGCGTCCAGGAAATCTTGCTGCGCGCACCACGGCAGGCGCCGCGCTTCGTCACGAAATTATAGATGCCGCCCTTGCCCTCGGCATCGCCGGGGTACCAGTTCTGCACGGTGGAATACTTGATCGTCGCGTCATCCATCGCGACCAGTTCCACCACCGCCGCATGCAGCTGGTTCTCATCGCGCTGCGGCGCTGTGCAGCCTTCCAGATACGACACATGGCTGCCAGCATCGGCGATGATCAGCGTCCGCTCGAACTGCCCCGTGCCCTTCGCATTGATACGGAAATAGGTGGACAGCTCCATCGGGCAACGCACGCCCTTGGGGATGTAGACGAAACTGCCATCGGTGAAGACAGCGCTGTTCAGCGCGGCATAAAAATTATCCGCCTGCGGCACCACCGAACCCAGGTACTCGCGCACCAATTCCGGATGCTTGTGCACCGCCTCCGAGATCGAGCAGAAGATGATGCCATCCTTCTCCAACCGATCCTTGAAGGTCGTCGCCACCGACACGCTGTCGAACACCGCATCCACCGCGATCGGCATGCGCCCTTCCGCCGGCGTATCGCCCGCACCTTCCACACCCGCCAGAATCGCCTGTTCCTTCAACGGAATCCCAAGCTTGGCGTAGGTCTTCAACAGCTCCGGATCGACCTCATCCAGGCTCTTCGGCTTCTGCGCATTGGTCGGCGCGGCGTAATAGAACGCGTCCTGGAAATCGATCGGCGGATGCTGCACCGCGGCCCAAACGGGCGTCTCCATCTTCTGCCAGATCGCAAACGCCTTCAGCCGCCATTCCAGCAACCAGGCCGGCTCATTCTTCTTAGCGCTGATGAAGCGCACGATATCCTCGTTCAGGCCCTTGGGCGCGAACTCCATCTCGATATCGGTCGAGAAGCCCCACTTATACCCGCCTTCGGTGACGGACTGGACGGCCTCGATGGTCTCTGCAACGGCTGGCATCGTGTTCCTCAGGTGTAGACGGGCGCGCGGGTTTCGACGAAGGCATTGGGGCTGGCAAGATCGGCGACCGTGATCCTGGTCAGCGCCTCGCGCACGGCGCGATTCACGGGGTCCCAGCGGCCATGAACTGGGCACAACCCGGCGGATTCACACCCCCCGACCGCACCATCCACACAGGCCGTCAGCGCGATCGGTCCTTCGAAGGCAACGATCACCTCGGCCAGGGGAATATCGGTCAACGCACGCGCCAGCCGATAACCACCACGCGCACCGCGCGTGCTGTCCACGAAGCCGGCCTGCGAGAGCGTCTTCAGCACCTTCGCCACGGTCGGTTCCTGCAGCCCCGTGCTCATCGCGAGCTCCGGCACCGCAGCCACGCGCGCGCCAGTTGCTGCCAGGCGCGATAGCACCACAACCCCGTAATCCGTGAGCTTCGACAATCGCAGCATGGCCCGTCTCCGGCTGTGATGACGGGCAAATAGGACCTTTTCTGTCCGAATTAAACCCCCTCAAGCGCGGAAATGCACAAGCGCCGGATTTTCGCGCGCAATCAGCCCGACGCGCGCGCACCGATCCGCGCCACTGTGGCGGCCACCAGCGGCGCCAGCGCAT
>JAAFHD010000467.1 GCA_013298245.1 Alphaproteobacteria bacterium | reverse complement strand
CGTACATTTCATAGTCGACGCCAATCGCGACCCAGCGCATCGCCCAGTCGACCTTCCACTGCAGCTTGGACTTGCCGCTCAAAATGGATTGCGTCACGCGCTCGCCTTCATCCTCGAACGCGATCAGGCCTGCTTCGGCGTCGATAACCTCGACCGGCACCTGCAGGACAATGCCGCTCTTTTCGCTGATCGGCAGGACCGGCGAATAGGTCGCGGCGCGTTCCTTGCGCAGGGTCGGCAGCATGATGTCCATGATCGCCTGATAATTGCGCAGCACGCCCTTCAACGCCTCGTCAAAGGCGCCGCTTTCATATTGGCTGGAGGACGAGACAAATTCATATTCGAACCCGAACTGGTCCAGAAATTCGCGCAGCATCGCATTATTATGCGCAGCGAAGCTTTCATATTTTTCGAACGGATCGGGAATGCGCGACAGCGGCTTGCCAAGATGTTCGGCCAGCATCGCCTGATTGGGCACATTGTCGGGCACCTTGCGAAGCCCGTCCATATCGTCCGAAAATTCGATCAGCCGCGACGGCGCATCGGACAGGGTGGCAAAGGCATTGCGCACCATCGTCGTGCGCAGCACCTCGTTAAAGGTGCCGATATGCGGCAGGCCCGACGGACCATAGCCACATTCAAAGACAATCGGCACACCGCCCGGCTTCCCCTGCGGATAGCGTTTCAAAAGCCGGCGTGCCTCTTCATAAGGCCATGCTTTGGATTGGCTTGCGATCTCGCGGAGGTCAGTCACGTGTTGCTCTTTCGTTCTGTTTGCGCCACTCTTGCGCTTATGCAATCTCCCCTAACCTTTCCAGCGCTGCATGCAAGCCATGCCGGTATCTGGATGGCGACGCCCGATGGGCAGGTGCGCACGGTGGGCAAGGGGGAGGCCGTCGGGCGGGCGGCGGAGACGCCGATGGTTATGCTCAACGCGCCCTTGGCGGCGCAGCGGTTGGGCTATGCGGAATTGTCGGGGCTGGATGTGCTCGAACTGTTCGCCTTTGTGCATCCGGCGCGCTTTGTCGTGCCCACGGCCAAGGGATTGGCGACGGTGCTTGGTATCGCCCCGGATTCGCCCGAGGGAGGCTGGAGCGACCAGAAGGTCCCGCACCTCCTCCTCACCGCCACGGAAAAACTGCTGGCCACCTTGGCGGACCCTGCATGGCCCGAACGCGAGGGCGCGTGGGACAGTGCGCAGGCGTTGATGCGGGTGCGCTGGCCGTGGGCGAATATCGTGCTGCGCCATCTCGCCAAGCCGGAAAAGCCCGAACGCTGGCTGTTCGCGCGGCTGCCCGAATGGGAAGAGGCTGCGCCGCGCACGCCGCCACGTGTTGTGACGCTGAACCCCGATGCGGTGCAGGCGCAGCTTGCGTCCCTCGTCGGCAATGGCGCCGAAACGCGGCAGGGGCAGCGCGATTTTGCGCAGGCCGCCGCGCGCATCTTTGCCCCGCGTGCGCGCAAGGGCGAGCCCAATATGGTGCTGGCCGAGGCGGGAACCGGGATCGGAAAAACGCTAGGCTATCTCGCGCCGGCATCGCTTTGGGCCCACAATGCCGATGGCGCGGTGTGGATTTCGACCTTTACCAAGGCGCTGCAACGGCAGTTGGTGCGCGAGGCGCGGCGGATTTACCCCGACCCCGAACAGTTCAGGCAGAAGGTGGTGGTGCGCAAGGGCCGCGAAAATTATCTCTGCCTGCTGAACCTCGAAGACGCGCTGCAGGGCGGATTTGCGGGACGGGCAGCGACGCTGGCGCATCTGGTGGCGCGCTGGGCCGCCTATACCAGCGATGGCGACATGATCGGCGGCGACCTGCCCGGCTGGTTGCCGACGCTGTTCCGCCGCAACGGATCGACCGCGCTGACCGACCGGCGGGGCGAGTGCATCTATGCCGGATGCCCGCATTACAAGAAATGCTTCATCGAACGGGCAGCGCGCGCGTCGGTGCAGGCGGATATCGTGATCGCCAACCATGCGCTGATGATGGTCAACGCAGCACGCGGCCGCGACGAAGTCAGCCGCCCGACACGGATCATCTTTGACGAAGGCCATCATCTGTTCGACGCCGCCGATTCGATGTTCGCCGCCGCGCTGACCGGTCAGGAAACGGTCGAGATGCGCCGCTGGGTCATCGGCCCGGAAGGCAAGGCGCGGGGACGCAGGCGCGGGCTGGCGGCGCGGCTGGCCGATGTTGCGTCCTATGACGAAGAAGGTGGCCTTGCGATCGAAATGGCGCGCATCGCGGCCGAAGCCCTGCCCGGCGATGGCTGGCTGGGCCGTGTGGCCGAAGGCGTGCCGTCGGGGCCGGTCGAGCGGCTGCTGCACGCGATCCGGACGATGGTGTTCGCCCGCGACGAAAGCAATCTGGCCGAAAGCGGCTATGGCCTGGAAACCGAACTGGCCGACCCGCCGCCTGCCGTCGTGGATGCGGTCGCCGATACGCAAATCGCGCTGGAGGCTCTCGCCCGCCCGCTGACCCTGCTGGGCGCGCGGCTGGAGGCGATGATTGCCGATCCGCCCGACTGGCTGGACGGCGGCGCAAGGGCGCGGGTCGAGGGTGCCATGGCGAGCCTTGGCTGGCGCATCGATACGGTGCGTGCGTGGATTTCGATGCTCGCGCGCGCGGTTGGACCCGTCGATGCGGACTTTGTCGACTGGCTCGCCATTGACCGCTTTGAAGGGCGCGACATGGATATCGGGATGCACCGCCACTGGCTGGACCCGATGAAGCCGGTGGCTGAAATTGTCCTCAAACCCAGCCATGGCGTGCTGGCGACATCCGCCACATTGCGCAGCGGCGGCGACTGGGCCAATGCCGAGGCGCGGACCGGCGCGGTGCATCTGGACCACGCGGCCGAACATTTCAGCGCGACCAGCCCCTTCGACTATGCGGCGCAGGCCGAGGTGCTGATCGTCACCGATATCAAGCGCGGCGATATGGCGGCGCTGGCGGGGGCCTATGCCGCGCTGATCGGCGCAT
>JAAFHD010000466.1 GCA_013298245.1 Alphaproteobacteria bacterium | reverse complement strand
CGAATGCGTCCCCTCCATCACGCGACGCCCGCGCGCCCCATATCCAGGAATTTTTCCCGACGACGCATGCGCAACGTCGCGCCATCCAGCGCCAATAACGGGTCCAGCGCGGCCGCCACCGCATCCCCCACCCGCTCCATCGCCAAGGCCGGCGAGCGATGCGCGCCCCCCAACGGCTCCGGCACCACCACATCCACCAGCGCCAGCTTGCGCAAATCCTCCGCCGTCAGCTTCAACGCCTCGGCGGCGGTCGGCGCCATCGCCGCATCGCGCCACAAGATCGAGGCACAGCCCTCCGGCGAAATCACCGAATAGATCGCGTGTTCCAGCATCAGGATCCGGTCCGCCGCGGCCAGCGCGATCGCCCCACCCGAGCCACCCTCGCCAATAATCGTCGCCACAAACGGCACCGGCGCTTCAAGCCCGGCCTCGATGCTGCGCGCAATCGCCTCGGCCTGGCCGCGCGCCTCCGCCTCAATCCCCGGAAACGCGCCCGAGGTATCCACAAACGACAGCACCGGCAGATCGAACCGCCCCGCCAGCTCAATAATCCGCCGCGCTTTGCGATACCCCTCGGGCTTGGCCATCCCGAAATTATGCCGCACCCGCGTCTCGGTATCGCGCCCCTTCTCGGTGCCCAGCACCGCCACCGCGCGCCCGCGGAAACGCCCGAGGCCCCCAATCACCGCCGCATCATCCGCAAACGCCCGATCGCCCGCTAAAGGCGTGAAATCCGTGATCAAATGCCGCACATAATCCAGCGCCTTCGGCCGCTCCGGGTGCCGCGCCACCTGCGCCTTCTGCCACGGCGTCAGCTTGGCATAGGTCGCGGCCAGCAGCTTCGACGCCTTGTCCTGCAGGCGCGAAACCTCCTCGGCCACATCAATGCCGCCGGTCTCGGTCGCACGGCGCAATTCCTCCACCTTGCCTTCCAGCTCGGCGATGGGTTTTTCGAAGTCCAGGAAGTGATTCATCGGGCGCGCGGTTAACAGTTTTTGACAGCCCGCGCTACTCGGCGGCGGGCCACCCCGGCATAGTCTGCGGCCCCCGTTCAAACCTGGTCCACATCCGACAATCCGCCATCACCCAACCCGGCGCCGGCGGCACACTACCCGCCACATCCGGACACCGCGCCGCCGCCCGCGCCACCTGCGTCGCATCCGGCACACGGCGGCTCAGCGCCGGATTCTCCCAATTCTCCCAGCGCAATTTCCCCAGATGCCGGGCGAACCAGAACCGCTCCATATGCCGCGCCCGCGCCACATCGCGCCCGTCGAAATGCTCCGAAACCACCGTCTCCGCGCGAAACGCCGGCCGCTCGGCCTCGCCCTCCCACCACGGATATTCCACGCCCATCATCCGCCACCGCGTCAGGCTCGGCACATGCCGAAACGGGCACCGATCCGCCGCCCGCGTGGCCTGCAAAAACACCACGCGTTCCTGCCACGCCACCCCCGGCACGCCCGCCCACAACAGCCAACCACCCAACCCGGCCTCGCGCCCATCCGCACACTCCGGCGCCTGGAACCACAACACGCCCGAGCCGCCATCCTGCGTCATCCACACGCCCACGCCATCGCCGCGCGGCCCAATCAGGTCGCCGCCATCATGGACCAGGTTGCGCTCGCCGAAAGGCGCGAAATCGAAGGTCTGCGCCACCAGCACAACACCCCGCCTGCGCCACAGCACCGAATCGCTCGCCTGTTCCCGAAACCGGTCAAACCGCCGCCACGGCAGCACGCCAGCCTCAGCGGGCCGCGGCGCCACACACCCCGCCTCAAACGGCAACCTGGCCGCATCCGCGCAGACATGCTGCACCAGAAATTCCGGTTCCAGCGCCGCCGCCGGCCCCGCTAGCAACGCCAACAGCAAAAGGCGCCCGCGGACCAGCCGGGGCGCCCAAAACCACATTCTAAAGGCTATCAGAAGCCTTCGCGCTCGATGCGCTTGCGCTCAACCTTGCGCGCCCGGCGCACGGCTTCCGCACTTTCGCGCGCCCGGCGCTCAGACGGCTTTTCGTAGTGCCGACGCAGCTTCATTTCGCGGAACACGCCCTCGCGCTGCAGCTTCTTCTTGAGCGCCTTCAGCGCTTGTTCGACATTGTTGTCCCGAACGATGACTTGCACGCGGCGATCACTCCTGGCGGAAAGCGAAGGGTTCAAACAGAATAAGCGCCGCCGGCCGGGCGTCCGGACCGCGTCGCTGCAACCGCCCTATACATGCCCCGCGCGACAGCGCAAACCCCTATTTCCCACGCGGCCGCCACTGTAGCCGCCGCGCCACAACAAAGGTGCCCCATGACGCAGGACGACATCCTGGACGCGCTGCTGCCCCTGGTCCCCCGCCAAGGCTGGACGCGCGCCGCCCTGGCAGCCGCCGCCGGAGATTTTGCTTTGTCCGGCTCCGCCGGCGGGGCAGCGCTCGCAGAAAACGCCTTCCCCCGCGGCACGCGCGACGCCATCGCGCATTGGTCCCGCCGCACCGACGCCGCCATGGAAGCCGCCGCCGGCGACCTCTCAGGCCTGCGCACCCCCGGCCGCATCCGCGCCGTCATCGTCGCCCGCCTGGACCTGGCCGCGCCCCACAAGGAAGCGCTGCGCCAGGCGATCGCGGTGCTGGCCGCCCCCTGGAACGCCCCTCTCGGCGCGCGCCTGACGGCGGAGACCGTCAGCGCCATGTGGTATGCCGCCGGCGACCAATCCGCCGATTTTTCCTGGTACACCCGCCGCGCCACGCTGGCCGCGGTCTACGGCACCACACTCGCCCGCTGGCTGACCGACACCAGCGCGGACATGGCGCCCACCCTCGCCTTCCTGGACCGCCGCCTGGAAGACCTGGCCAAACTCAACCGCCGCCCCCGCGCCGCCTGACATTCCCCCACGCCAAAGCTGCATTTATGCGCCCGGCTCTGAAGCAATCGGCCAAAACACTTGATTTCACTGCATAACATCAGGGCTTCGCGCAACGCCCATTTCCCGCTAGAAG
>JAAFHD010000465.1:1803-2990 GCA_013298245.1 Alphaproteobacteria bacterium | reverse complement strand
TAGAGGAAGCCGCGCTCCGCCAGCAGCGCGCGCGTCCACACACTCTCGCTACCACGGCAGAAGAAGCCGCGCGGTGTCACGCCACAGGCCGCGCGGATCGCGGCCACGCAGCGGTCCAGATCATGCCCTTCCTCCTCGCGCGACGCATAGTCGGAATGTGGGCGCCACAGCCAGCCATGCACCGCCGCCTCATGCCCACGATCAGTCACCGCACGCGCCAGCGCCGGCGAGCGTTCCACCGCACGCCCGCACATCAAGAAGGTGCTGGTGATGTTGTGCCGTTCCAGACTGTCCAGCATGCGCCACAGCCCGGCGCGGGGGCCGTAGGCAAAAATCTGTTCCTGCCCCATGTCGCGCGTGCCGGATGCGACCACCGACAAAAATTCGCCCACCCGTTCCGAGACAGCATCGCCATCGCCCACCTGCTGCTCCGCGCCCTCCTCGAAATTCACATTCACCGAAATCGCCAGCTTCGCCCCATTGGGCCAGGTGATGTCGGGCCAGGCGCCGCCATAGCCGATCAGGTCGCGTGTCATACCCGCTGTATCGCGCGCGCGGCGCCCGCGCGGTAGCCTGCCTGCCATGGATATCGCTGCCCTGTTCGACCGCCTGCGCGCCGCCAGCCTGGACCCGCCCGGCGTCACGCGCGCCAGCTATGGCGCGGCCGAACAGGCCGCGCATGACATCATGGCGGACGCCGCGCGCGCGGCCGGCATGCAGGTCTCGGTCGATGCCATCGGCACGCTGCGCATGCTGCTGCCGGGCGCGGATGCCGCGCTGCCGCCGGTCTGCATCGGCTCGCATCTGGATGCCGTGCCGCATGGCGGCAATTTCGATGGCGCGGCGGGCGTAGTGCTGGGTATCGCGGCGGCGGCCGCCTTGCGTGACGCACCGCGCCGGCGCGGCCTTCTGGTGCTCGGTATCCGCGCCGAGGAAATGTGCTGGTTCCCGCGCAACTACCTCGGCAGCCAGGCGCTGTTCGGCCTGCTGCCGGCCGATGCGCCCGACACGCTCACGCGCGCCGACACCGGCCGCAGCCTGGCTTCGCATATGGCGGATCTGGGCTTCGACCCCGCACCCATCCGTGCCCGCCAGCCGCTGCTGACACCCGCCGACATCCACTGCTTCATCGAACCCCATATCGAACAAGGCCCGGTGCTGGTCGCCGAAAATCTGCCCATCGCCGT
>JAAFHD010000465.1:0-1793 GCA_013298245.1 Alphaproteobacteria bacterium | reverse complement strand
AGCCGCCGCTATCCGCGCGCCAGCGTCACCGGAAGGCACGACCATGCCGGCGCCGTGCCGCGCGCCTATCGCGCCGATGCCGCGATGGCCGGCGTCGCGCTGATCGCGGCCCTCGAAGCCCGCTGGCACGCGCTGGAAGGGCAGGGCGCCGACCTGGTCTGCACCGCCGGCATTCTCTCGACCGACCCCGCGCATCATGCGGCCACGAAGATTCCCGGCGCGCTGCGCTTCAGCCTGGATGTGCGTTCCGAAGACGCCGCCTTGCTGGATGAGATGGACGCCTGGCTGCACGCCGAAGCCGCGCGCATCAGCGCCGCGCGCGGCGTCACCATCGACGTCGGGCCGGGCAGCCACGCAGCGCCCGCGCGCATGGACGCCATGCTGATCGCAGCACTGGAAAACGCCGCGCGCCGCACCGCCACGCCACACCGCCGCATGGCCAGCGGCGCCGGCCATGACTGCGCCACCTTCGCGCAGATGGGCGTGCCGAGTGCGATGCTGTTCCTGCGCAACGACCACGGCAGCCACAACCCGGACGAGGCGCTGGACATCGCCGATGCCGAAGCCGGCTTGCGCGTTCTTGTGCACGCGCTACGCGCCCTGCTGGCCTGACATCGCGCACGCGTGTAGCGTGCAGCACGGGAAACGCCTGTCGTCTTGAAGGACAGGTATCAATGCAAAACATCCATCGCCGCGCGCTGCTCGGCACGCTGTTGGCCGCACCCGCGCTGGCGCAATCCGCATGGCCCGCGCGGCCGATCCGCGCGATCATTTCATTCCCGCCCGGCGGCGCGATCGACACCGTCATGCGCCTGATCGGCCCCGCCATGGCCGAGGCGCTGGGCCAACCCGTGGTGCTGGAAAACCGCCCCGGTGCCGCGGGCAGCATCGCCGCCGGCGCCGTCGCGACCGCGACACCCGATGGCTACACTTGGCTCTGCGACAGTTCCTCGCACGCCACCGCCCCGCACCTGATCCGCAACCTGCCCTTCCGCTATGACACCGCCTTCGCGCCCATCACGCATTTGACGACAGTGCCAATGCTGCTGGTGGCGCATCCTTCGGTGCCGGCCGGCAATGTCGCGGAATTCCTCGCACTGGCGCGGGCGCGCGCGGCCGAGGGGCGAGAGCTCAACTACGCATCCGGCGGCAATGGTTCGTCGCCGCACTACGCGGCGGAACTGTTCCGGCAACTCTCCGGCATCGCCATCACGCATGTGCCGTTCCGCGGCGGCGGCCCGGCGGTGCAGGCGCTACTCGCGGGCACGGTGGATTTCCACATCGGCACGGCCGGTTCCTCAGCCGCGCTGGTGCAGGAAGGGCGGCTCAAGGCCTTCGCGGTCACCACGCGCGATCGCTTGCCGCAATTCCCCGCACTGCCAACGCTGCGCGAGGCGGGGCTTGCCGGCTACGAATGGCTGGAATGGGGCGCGATGCTGGCACCCGCCGGCACACCCGCACCCATCCTGGCGCGCGCACAGGCGGCCGCGCGCGACGCGCTGATGCTGCCGGCCACGCGCGAGCGGTTGGAGCGGCTCAGCATCACGCCAGTCGGCGCCACGCCCGCCGCAACGGCGCAGTTCCTGACCGAACAGCACGATCTGGCCGGGCGCGTCACACGCAGCGCCGCGATCACCCTGGACTGAGGCGCTATTCCAACCCGTCGATGATGCGCCGCAACAGCCGCAGCAGCACCTTCTTGTTCGACGGCCCGACCAGCGCATCCAGCCGCGCATCATGCTCCGCCGCGCGCGTCAGCAGCCGCGCCAGCACCTGCCCGCCACGCGCTGTCA
>JAAFHD010000463.1 GCA_013298245.1 Alphaproteobacteria bacterium | reverse complement strand
CCTCGGCCCATTCAAAGCCGGCCATTTCGGTGGTGATGATCTCGGCCCCGGCGCGGGCCAGGCGCGCCAGCGCCGCCTCGCGGCTTGCGGCGCGGCGGGAGCCCACGGCGTCGCGCACCGCCCAGACCCGGCGGCCCATCGCGCGCAGGCCGAGCGCTGTCTGCAGGACGCAGATATGCGCCTCATAGCCGCAGATCACGATGTCGGTCCGCTCGGGCGGCAGGGCATCGCGGAAGGTGGGCGTGCGGCAGGCATCGAAGCTGGTCTTGTGGACGGTGTTCTCGCTCAGGGCGGCGAGTTCCGGGAGCAGTGGCCCGATGCGGTCCGGGCAATGCTCGGTGGCCCAGACCGGCACCCCGAAGAGCTTGGCGAGATGCGCGAGGCGCAGCGCCTCCCGCGCCACGGCGGCGCCATCCTCGATGGCAGGGTGCAGCTTGCCCTGGAGGTCCACGAGCAGCAGCAGGGAGGTCCGGCGGTCCAGCGTCAGCATGGCATGCGCTCCAGCAGGCGTTCCATCATCCCGCGGGCGGGCAAGCCAAACAAGCGCAACCGCCGGGTCTCCGACAAGACCAGCAAACCCACCGCCTGGGCGAAGATTTCCGCGACCAGGGCATCCGGCTCGGGCGAGGCCTGGGCAGCGGCGGCGCGGATGGGCGCGAGGGCGCGCAACAGCAGGGCGTTGAGCTCCGGGTCCACACCCTGCCCCAGGCCGCGCGGCGCCGGCCCCCCAGGGCCCAGATAGAGGCCCAGCGCCAATTCCTGCGGGCGCGCGGCGTAGAAATCGAACAGCGCGAGGGCGCCGGCGCGGAACGCCCCCGGCCCATGTGCCGCGGCCTGGATCGCGGCCGTCAGCTCGGCCAGCGAGGCCCGCAGCAGTTCCGCATAGATCGCCTCACGGCTGTCGAAGTGGAAGTAGAGCGCGGCAGGCGTATAGCCCGCGCGCGCGGCGATGGCGCGCAGGCTCGCACCCTCCAGCCCCTGCTCGGCGAAGATCTCACGCGCGGCATCCAGGATGCGCTGCCGGCCCAGTTCCTTTTTCGTGGATGCGCTCATTGACCTGGATAATCGAACAGCGTTAGATTTTTGGCAAGCATTCAGGGAAGCGCCACCATGCTGATCTCCGCCGAAGCCTATCGGGACTCGCTGCGCAGCCTCTCGCCGCGCGTCTTCGTCAATGGCCAGCAGGTGCGGAGCGTGGCGGATGAACCGCTGCTGGCGCCTGGCATCAACGCGCTCGGCGTGACCTATGACTTCGCGCTGCGCCCGGAATACCAGAAGCTGATGGTGGCGACGCAGCAGGCCTCGGGCCGCGTCACCAACCGCATGCTGCATGTGAACGGCAGCACGGATGATTTGCTCACGAAGCTCGAAGCCGTCCGCCTGCTGTGCCGCGAATCCGGCTGCGCACAACGCTATCTGGCGCATGATGCGCTGAACGCCCTGCACCAGGGCACGAAGCGCGCCGATGACGTGCATGGCGGGGAGCGTCACGCCCGCTTCCTACACTACCTAGATGATGTGCAGGCGCGCGACCTCTCACTCGGCATCGCGATGACGGATGCGAAGGGTGATCGCTCCAACCGCCCCGGCCAACAGGCCAATCGTGATGTGCATGTGCACATCAAGGAGCGGCGCGCCGATGGCATCGTGATCCGCGGCACCAAGGCCATCGTGACGGGTGCGCCCTACATGCACGAATTCCTCGTCATGCCCTGCCGGACGATGACGGCCGAGGACGCCGATTTCGCCGTCTGCTGCGCGGTGCCGGTGGATGCCGAGGGCATCACCATCGTGGCCCGCCCCGCCGGCCGCCCGGGTGAGGCCGCGGCCCGCTTCAGCGGCAGATACGGCCAATCCACGGGCGTCGTCATGTTCGAGGATGTCTTCGTCCCCTGGGAACGCGTCTTCTTCGCGGGCGAACACGCGGAAGCCGGCTTCATGACCACCAGCTACGCGACGCATCACCGCCATTCCTGCATCGCCGCCCGCGCGGGCTTCGGTGACCTGCTGATCGGCGCCGGTGCCCTGATGATCGAGGCGAATGGCCTGGACACCGACCGCCACGCCCATGTGCGCGACGCGATGGTGGACCTCATCAAGATCGTCGAGGGCTTCTTCGCCTGTGGCGTCGCCGCCAGCGTCTATGGCACGCGCGACCCCTCGGGCGCCGTGATGCCGGAGACGGTGTTCAGCAATATCGGCAAGCTGCTGCTGGCGACGCAGATCTACGACATGCATCGCCTGGCGCATTACGTCTCGGGCGGCCTGATCGTCGCACTCCCCGGCCCCGATGAGGACCACAACCCCGAGACCGCCGCCTCGCTCGCGGCCGTGCTCGCCGGCCGCGCGGACATCCCGGCCGAGAAGCGGCTGGATGTGGCGCGCTTCATGGAGGATCTGACCGCCTCCAACCAGGGCGGCTGGTATTCCGTGATCTCGCTGCATGGCGGCGGCAGCCCGGAAGCCATGAAGCGCGAGATCTGGCGCAACTACCCGACGGAGGAACGCAGCGCCTTGGTCGAGCGGCTGCTGGATCGCGGCATCCTGGATGAGGGCAAGCGCATCTCCAACCAGCCGGGCCGCTGCTGCGACACCGGCTGCGCGCCACGGGCCCTGCCGGTGCGCGACGCGGCGGAGTAACGCTGGAGCCGTTTCATCGGAAGCGAAGACGTTGAAGCGGCTCCAGCTCTCTGTTTTCATGCATTTTCTGAGTCGCCTTGCGAAGCCGCAAGGCTTGAAAATGCTCCTAGGCGACGCGGATCGCACCCAGGAAGCCGTCCGCCTTGCCGCGCAGCGCGGCGGCTCGCCCAGCATGCGCACGCGGGTCCAGCCGCTCTCCACGGCAAGGCCCGCGCCGGCAATCGTCTCGAGCTCAGCCAGGGTCAGCGCGCGGCCGCGGTTCAACGCCGTGCCGATGGGCACGATCCGGCAGCTCGCGGCATCGGGGATATCCCAGGTGATGCGCGCGACCAGCAGCAGGTTTTCCAGCCCGCCCCGGCCACTGCGACGGCCCGG
>JAAFHD010000462.1 GCA_013298245.1 Alphaproteobacteria bacterium | reverse complement strand
GTTCATCGGCGCACATCTTGCCGCGCCAGCGGTTGGACCGCAGCTGCAACTCGCGCATCTTCGCGGTGAAGCCGATGCGCAGATCCGTGCCGCGTGGGTCGGTGAAGCGCAGCGTGAAATCCTGGCCCGTGGGGTAGCGCGCGGCGGTCTGGCGGATGATCTCGCCCACGATGTCGATCGGGAAGCGCGCCTGCGGCGTGTTCAGGTCATCGAGGTTGCGGAAATACGTGATCTTGACCCAACGCTGGCCGCGCTTGCGCAGCTCGATGCAGAAGGGATCGAGGATCGAGCAGAACCAGGACGACACCACGAAAGTCGCTTGTTGCAGGATGGGCTTCACCATCTCCGGCACTTCCAGCTGCTGCGTCGATTCCGCCATCACCACCCAGGATTTCACGCCGCGCGCGCGCGCCACGCCCTGGATGGCGGAGACCACGCGCGGGTCGATCAGCCGGTCCACCAGGAAGACCAACCGGTCATCGGGGCGCAGCGCGAAGACGCGGTTGAAATTCTCGATCGCCTCGAAGGAGAGGCCGGTCTGGACATGCGGCAGAGTGTTCGGGATTGGCAGGCCCTGTGGCATGTCAGCGGTTCACCAATGGGCAGCCGCCTTCGGCGATCGGGCGGAAAGCCTGTTCCGCCGGCACTGTGGCGCGCAGCTTATAAAAGTCCCAAAGGCCGCGCGATTCCGATGGCGCCTTCACCTCGAACAGATAGGCGGGGTGGATTTTGCGGTTGTCCTCGCGGATGCGGCCCGGGCCGAAGGCGTCGTCATCGCTGGGCATGCGCTTCATCACATTGATCGCCTCGATGCCGCTGGCCTTGGCGCGCGCGACGCCGATTTCGGCCACCGCCTTCAGGTAGTGGATCGCGCAGGAATAGGTGCCGGCGTGTTCCTGGTTCGGCATGTTGTCGGGCGTGCGGCGCAGGATGCGCTGCGCGAGCGCGCGCGTGCGGTCATTGAGGTCGTGGTAGTAGACCTCGCTCATCACCATGCCCTGCGCGGCTTCGAGGCCGATGCTGCGGATGTCCTGCACGAACATGATCATGCCCGCCAGCTGTTGGCCGCGGCGCGTCAGGCCGAATTCATGCGCCTGCTTCACGCAGTTCTGCATATCGGCGGCTGCCATCGCCAGGCCCACGACTTTCGCGCGCGAAGCCTGCGCTTGCAGCAGAAACGACGAAAAATCGGTCGTGCCCGGGAAGGGGTAGCGCGCGCTGCCCATCATCCGCCCGCCGGCGCGCTGCACGAATTGCTGCGTGTCGCGTTCCAGCTGGTGGCCGAAGGCGTAGTCGGCGGTGATGAAGAACCAGGTGTCGCCGCCAGAGCGCACCGTCGCACCGCCCACGACATTGGCGAACATCCAGGTGTCGTAGGTCCAGTGGATCGTGTGCGTGCTGCACTGCGCGCCGGTCAGCGCCGATGATGCCGCGCCGGATGCGAGCTGTATCTTGTCGCGCTCGCGCACCAGGTTCGCGACGGCGAGTGCGATCGCGCTGTTGTTGACTTCGCAGATCATGTCCACGCCCTGCGTGTCCACCCAGCGGCGCGCCAATGCCAGCGCGGCATCAGGGCGGTTCTGGTGATCGCCCGAGATCACTTCCACCTGGATGCCGCGTTGCGCCATGCCCAGATCCTCGATCGCCTGCTGCACGGCGGCGACCGAAGTGGGCCCGGAGGTGTCGCGATAAGGCCCCGACATATCGGCCAGCACGCCGATGCGAATGACCTGCTGCTGCGCGCGCGCCGAGGGCGCGGTGGCGATGGCGGCGGTGGTACCAGCGATGGCGGCGCGGCGGGTGAGTTGCATGGGCTTCCTCCTGTTTCGCGGGAGCGTGGCAGCGGCGGAATGGCGCCGCAAGATGCGTTTGCAGCCGGTGCCGCCGCGCTCTTGGCGCACCGCCGACCCACGGTTACCTTGCCGCAAAACCGGGAGAGATTTGTCCATGCGCAGACTGCAGGTCGGCGACGTGTCCATCACGTCCATCATCGAGCGCGACGGCCCCTGGCGCGTGGCGGAAACCATGTTCCCCAACGCGCCGGTGGGTGCCGCGCATGCGCTGCTGCCATTGATGGACCCGCGCACCTATGAAGCGGCGACCAACAAGATGGTCATCACCTACCAGTCCTTCATCGTGCGCACGCCGCACCACACCGTGCTGGTCGATACCTGCACCGGCGAGGACAAGGGCTACCCCGCGCCGATGGATTTCCCGAAAGCACCCTGGCTGGACGGGCTGCGCGCCGAAGGGCTGAGCGTTGCCGACATCGACTATGTCTTCTGCACGCATCTGCACATCGACCATTGCGGCTGGAACACCACACTGCGCGATGGCCGTTGGGTGCCGACCTTCCCGCGCGCGAAATACATCTTCCACAAGCGCGAATACGCCTTCTGGGAAGCGGCCGCGAACAGCCCGCAACCCGGCGTGCACAACCCCGCCGTGTTCCGCATGAATTGCGAACCCGTGGTCGCCGCCGGCCAGGCGATGCTGGTCGATGATGATTTTGCGCTGGATGACTGCCTGACGCTGATCCCCACGCCCGGCCATTCCGCCTGCCATTGCTGCCTGGATATCCGCAGCAAGGGGCAACGTGCCGTCATCACCGGCGACTTGATGCACCACCAGTTGCAGGTGAACGAACCCGGCTGGTCCACCATCTTCTGCCAGGACCCGCAGGCCGCGGTGCTGTCACGCCTGAAGGTGTTCGGCGATGTGGCGGACACGCCCACCGCGGTGCTGCCGATCCACTTCCCCAACCCCACCGCGGGGCGCCTGCGTCACACCGCAGAAGGCTTCCGCTGGGCCTTCATCGAGGATTGACCGCGCCCCGCGCATGGGCGCAATTTCACGAAACCGTCCAGGAGAACGCCGATGCTCGACATGCCGAACCGCAAGGAATTGCGCATTTCATCCATGCGCGAAAAGGTCAGCCCCGCCGAATGGCAGGCCCGCGTGGACACCGCCGCCGCCTATCGGCTGGTCGCCCTGCACGGTATGGATGATCTGGGCGCC
>JAAFHD010000461.1 GCA_013298245.1 Alphaproteobacteria bacterium | reverse complement strand
CCCTGCCATAACCCGGGGTCCAGGGGCCTCCCGGCCCTTGGTGGATCGAGCACCGAAGGTGATCGATGGTTTGGAGGGGGGCAAAGCCCCTCTCCAAAGAGCAACCTGCGATACCCAGCGCGTTCATGTCCGTTCCACGCTGGCGGCCAGGACGTAGCCGCCGCCGCGGACGGTTTTGATGAGGTTGGGGTTACGGCCGTCGTCTTCGAGTTTGCGTCTGAGGCGTGAGACGGCGACGTCGATGGCGCGGTCGAAGGGGCCGGCTTGTCGGCCGCGGAGGATGTCCATGAGCATGTCGCGGGTCAGCACGCGGTTGGCGCGTTCGAGGAGTGCGGCGAGCAGGTCGTATTCGCCCCCGGTGAGGGGGATTTCGGTGCCGGTGGGGTTGAGCAGGCGTCGGCGGGAGGGTTCGAGTGTCCAGCCGGAGAAGATGATGGGTCGTTGGTCTGAGGGTGTTGGTCCGCCTTCGCCGTTGGCGCGGCGGAGGATGGCGCGCATGCGGGCCAGCAGTTCGCGTGGGTTGAAGGGTTTGGGGAGGTAATCATCGGCGCCGAGTTCGAGGCCGACGATGCGGTCCGTCTCCTCGCCCATGGCGGTCAGCATGATGATGGGCAGGTTGGATTGGGTGCGGAGCCAGCGTGCCAGGTCCAGGCCTGATTCGCCTGGCATCATGATGTCCAGGATGGCGATGTGGTAGCGGCCGAGGGGCCACAGGCGTCGGGCTTCGCGGGCGTCGCGTGCGGCGGTGACGCGCATGCCTTGTTTTTCGAGGAACCGGGAGAGGAGTTCGCGGATTTCGCGGTCATCGTCCACCAGCAGGATATGGGGTTGGGAGTTGTCCATGGCTGTTACATTAGGCGTGGCGGGTGCGTTGTGCAGGCGGAAATTGCGGCTTGCGTTGCGCTGTGTTGCGGGCGGGCTGGATGTTGCACTTCGTTATGTTGCGGTTGTCGCGGGTGGGGGGCGCTGCTACCCGGCGCGGCATGTGGCGTGATCAGGTGAAAGCGGCGGGGGAGGGCGCGTTGGCGCTGCTGGTGCGCGGCGTTTTCGCGGTGATGCGTGGGGTTGGGTTGCGCAGGGCCTCGGCGGCGGGTGGTTGGGTGATGCGGCGGCTGGGGCCGTGGTTGCCCAGGCAGAAGCGGGTGATGGCGAATTTGCGGCTGGCTTTCCCGGACAGGGATGAAGCGTGGCGCCAGGCGGTGGCGCGCGATGCCTGGGAAAATCTGGGCCGCACGGGTTGCGAGTATGTGCACCTGGCGGAATTGGCGGCGGGCGCGGAGATGGGCGCCGAGACGCAGGCTGCCTTGGCGCGGTTGCGCGCGGATACGCGGCCCAAGCTGGTGATGGCAGCCCACTTGGCGAATTGGGAGGTGCCGGCCGTCATCATGCATGCGATGGGTGCGCGCAGCGCCATCATCTATCGCACGCCCAACAACAAGCCGATCGCGGCGATGGTGCGCGCGATGCGCGAGCCGATCATGGGGCGTTTGATCCCCGCGACGCTGGCCGCACCGCGCGCCATGCAGGCGGCGTTGAAGGATGGCGTTGGCATCGGGATGTTGATCGACCAGCATTTTTCGCGCGGCATGGCGGCGCGGTTTTTCGGCGCGCCCGTGCTGGCCAATCCGCTGGTGGCGCAGCTGGCGGCGCGGCATGGCGTGGCGGTCTATGGCATGCGTGCGGTGCGGCTGCCGGGTGGCGGCCTGCGCGCGGTGCTGGAGGGGCCTTATGACCTGCCCGATGATGTGCCGGGCGCGGTGCAATTCATGCAGGATGTGATGCAGCGCTGGGTAACGGAACACCCTGGCGATTGGCTGTGGATGCACCGGCGTTGGCGCGATCTGCCACCAGCGCCCCCCTGATTTCGCGCAGCAGTTTCAGCCGGATGGCATCGGCGAAATCAGCGTAGTCGGCGCAGGACAGCGCGAAGTTCCCGGGCCCGCCGATCACCTCGGATTGGTAGTGCGCCAGCAGGTCGGGTTCTTCGTTCAGCACGGCCAGCGCGTTGATGGTCACACCCGCCGCCACACCGATATCGCGCACCGCCCCCGGCGCGCGTCCACGATTGGCGCGGCCATCGCCCGAGACATCCAGCACCAGGCGTTCCGCGCGCCCCGGCACGCGGCCCAGCATGGCCAGGCCCGCGACCATGCCATCGCCCAGCGCCGTCGCGCCGCCGCGCGGGATGCGGGGTGCGGCGTCCAGCGCATCGGCGAAGGCGTTGGCGTCGCCCAGGCGCATCCATGGCACGGCGACTTCCTGCGCTTCGGCCCAGAAGATGGCGCTGGCCGCGATCGCGCCCGCGCGGCCGCCAGCGATGGCCGCCTGCACATCCGGCGCACGGAAGGCGGCGGCCAAACCGCCTATCATCAGGGCGAATTCGTCGAAATCGACGCTGTCGGAGACATCGATCGCCAGGCACAGCGCCAAATCCACCGGATTCATCATTGCCTTCCTGCCATGCAACGGGAATATGCGCGCAACTTTGCCCAAACAGGAGGCCTTGATGAATCGTCGTTCCCTGCTGCTCGCCGCACCCGCCGCCACGCTGGCCATGCCCGCGGTCTCGCAAGGCGCCTGGCCCAACCGGCCGGTGCGCGTGATCGTGCCCTTCACGCCCGGCGGC
The DNA here is from genome assembly GCA_013298245.1 of Alphaproteobacteria bacterium. Classification (GTDB taxonomy): domain Bacteria; phylum Pseudomonadota; class Alphaproteobacteria; order Acetobacterales; family Acetobacteraceae; genus Rhodovarius. The sequence continues at coordinate 423 of JAAFHD010000461.1, read as the reverse complement.
AGCACGGATGGCATGGCGCGCGTCGCCGCGGGCAAGCTGCAGGAAAAACTCGGCCAGACTTTTGTGGTGGAAAACCGCGCCGGCGCGAATGGCGCCGTGGGCGGCCAGGTGGTCGCGCAATCGGCGCCTGATGGCTACACGCTGCTGTTCAGCGCCTCCATCCAGGCGATGGCGCGGCTGGTCATGCGCAGCCCCGGCTATGACCCGCTGGTGGATCTGGCGCCGATCGTGCGCGTGGGCCAAGGCCCGCTGCTGCTGGTGATGAACCCCACGCGCGGCCCCAACACTCTGCCCGAATTGATCGCCGCCGTGCGCGCCAATCCGCGCGCGTGGAACATGGGCGTGTCCAGCCTGGGTGCGGCCGGCCACATCGCCAGCATTGAACTGATGCGCATCATCGGCGCCGACATCCCGATGGTGTCG
>JAAFHD010000464.1 GCA_013298245.1 Alphaproteobacteria bacterium | reverse complement strand
GCCATGAATTGGCGGGCGATGACGCGCCTGTCGGGCGCTTCGCGACGTTGCGCGCGGCGTGTGACGAAGCGGGCGCGACATGGATTGTGCTGGAGGATTCCACTACAGGCCTGCATCGCGCCGTGGCGCTGCGCGATGGTCGGTTGCTGGCCGCGATTTTCCTGGGTCCGGACCATGCATTGCCGGCGCGGGATTGGCTGGCGGGGCTGTTCGCGCCAGAGGTGATTGGGAGCGCGAACCGGCATGCGCTGCTGGCCGGCAGACCCGCGGATGGGCCGCCGCCCTCGCCCACCATCTGCGTCTGTCATGGGGTGACGCGCGCGGCGATTGAAGCGGCCGCCGCGTGTGGCGGGACCACGGCTGCCGGCACGGGTTGCGGTTCCTGCAAGCCGGAAGTGGCGGCGATATTGGCGGCCTGCCCGGTGGTGGAGCCGGCATGAACTATCCGGCCTTCCTCAAGCTCGATGGCCGCCAGGTGCTGCTGGTGGGGGAGGGTGAGGTCATTGAGCGCAAGGCCGAACCATTGGTTCGCGCGGGCGCTGTGTTGCGTCGCGCGCCGCATTTCGCGCCCGCCTTGCTGGATGGCTGCGCACTGGCGATTGGCGCCGATGCGCCTGATGCGGATTTATTCGCGCTGTCAGAGGCCGCCCAGGCGCGCGGCATTCCAGTGAACATCGTCGACCGGCCGGCGCTGTGCAGCTTCATCATGCCGGCGGTGATCGAGCGCGATGATATCACTGTCGCGGTCTCCACTGGCGGCGCGGCGCCGGTGCTGGCGCGGATGATCCGCCAGAAGATCGAGGCTGTGTTGCCGCCGCTGATAGGCCGCGTGGCCGCCTTGGGCGCACGCTTCCAGGCGGCGGTCCGCGCGCGCCTGCCGGGGCTTCCGGAACGCCGCGCCTTCCTGGAACGCGCCTTCACCGGCGCACCCGCCGAACTGGCGCTGGCCGGACGCCAGGCCGAAGCGGAAGCCGCCTTCACTGCCATGCTGGACGCGCCCACAGCACCCACCGGCATGGTCTTCCTGGTCGGCGGCGGCCCAGGTGCCGCGGACCTGCTGACGCTCCGCGCGCTGCGCTTGTTGGGCGAGGCCGATGTCATCGTGCATGACCGCCTGGTGGGCGATGATGTGCTGGCCATGGCGCGGCGCGATGCGGAGCGAATCTTCGTTGGCAAATCACGTGCCAATCATTGCCTGCCGCAGGACGAGATCAACGCCCTGCTTGTGCGCCTGGCGCGGCAGGGCAAGCGCGTGGTGCGGCTGAAGGGTGGCGATCCTTTCGTGTTCGGTCGCGGCGGCGAGGAAGCGCGCGCCTGCGCCGAAGCCGGCGTCGCCTTCGAAGTCGTGCCAGGCGTTACCGCAGCCCTCGCCTGCGCCGCGCAGGCCGCGCTGCCGCTGACGCATCGCGGTGTGGCGCGCATGCTGACCTTTGTCACCGGCCATACCAAGGATGGGCGGCTGGACCTGGATTTCGCAGCCCTCGCGCGGCCCGGCCAGACGCTCGCGGTTTATATGGGCGTCGCCACCCTGCGCGCGCTGCATGAGGGCCTGACGCGCGCCGGCCTGCCCGCCAGCACGCCCGCGATGATGATCGAGAATGGGGGCACGCCGCGCCAGCGCGAGCTGCGCGGCGCGCTTTCCGCCATCGTCGCGGAGGCGCCGGATTGGGTGCAGGGCGGGCCTGCGCTTTTGCTGGTAGGCGAAGCCGTCGGCGAGGCCATTTCCCGCCCCATGCGCGTCACCGAGCCGGCGTGAATTCCATCGCCCGCGTGGTCTCCCAGATGCGCGGCGTGTAGCGCACGCCCGCGCGCGTGGCCCAGATATTCACCTGGTGATGGATCGGGATCACCGCCAGGTCGCGTTGGTATGCGATGCGCACGATCTGCCGGTACAGCGCGCCACGTTCCTCATTGTCGATCGTCGCCAACGCGCGTTCCAGCAACCGGTCGGTTTCCGGGTTGGAATAGTGGCTGGCGCGCAGCACCGTGCCCCAGCCGCGCGATGGGTCGGGTGTCGCCACATGCGCGATCAGCGTGGTGTTCGCCTCACCCGTGGAGGATGACCAGCCGGACAGCGCGATGCTGTTCTCATCGCGCGCGCCACGCGGGAAGAACACGCTGGATGGCATGGTCGCGACATTGGTGCGCACGCCGATCCGCGCCCACATCTGCGCCAGTGCCTGCGCGATTTCAGTGTCGTTGACGTAGCGGTCATTGGGGCCGTGCAGCGTCATCGCAAAGCCCTCCGGCAGGCCGGCTTCGGCCAGCAGGCGGCGCGCGGCGGCGGGGTCGTAGGGGTCGGGGCGCACGTTCGGGTCGTAGCCCAGCGCGCCCTCGGGCATGGGCTGCGCGGTTGGCACGGCGAAGCCCTCCATCAGCTGCCGCGCGATGCCCTCACGGTTGATCGCGACCGACAAGGCGCGGCGCACGCGCACATCGCGCAACGGGTTCGGAATCGCGTTGCCGCGCAGGTCGGTCACATGCGGCGTGCGTTCGCGCCCCACATCCACATACAGGTAGATGTAGCGCTGCCCCACGCGCGACTGCACGGTGATGCCCGGCACCTGGCGCAGTGCCGCGACATCGCGCGTCGGCACATTGTCGATCGCGTCCACATCGCCCGCGCGCAGGGCCGCGACGCGCGCGGAATCCGCCGGGATCATGCGGATCGTCACGCGCGACCAGGGTGGCGCGCCGCCCCAATGCGTGGGGTTGGCGGTGAACACCGCGCGGTCGCCGGGCGCGTAGGAAGCAAAGCGATACGGGCCGGTGCCGATCGCGACACGGCCGCTGTTGTAGTCGCGCGTTTCGGCACCCTCTCCGTGACGACGGCTGACGATGGCGAAGGCGCTCAGCATCATCGGCATCAGCGGCACCGGCTCGCGCGTGTGCAGGCGCAGGGTCAGCGGGTCCGGCGCTTCGGCGCGGATGATGGGGCGGATGTATTGGCCAAGGCTCGCCGGGCTGTTCGGCACGGCGGGCGCGCGCGCCAGGGTGAACAGCAC
>JAAFHD010000460.1 GCA_013298245.1 Alphaproteobacteria bacterium | reverse complement strand
CTCGCCACCCCCTTCCTCCGCACGCGCACCCGCGCCCAAACCACCCCACCCCCCATCCTCTTCATCCACGGCAACGGCGACCACGCCGCCCTCTGGGCCACCACCCTCTGGCGCTTCCAACTCAACGGCCACCCCCACCTCCGCGCCGCCAACCTCCCCGACCCGCTGGCCCGCGCCAATGACGCCGTCCCCCAACCCCACCGCAGCTCCAGCGCCGAACAGACCGACCGCCTGGCCGCCCTGGTCGCCGAATTCCGCGCCGCCACGGGTGCGGCGCGCATCGCCCTCGTCGGCTCCTCGCGCGGGGGCTATCCCATCCGGGATTTCGTGGTCCATCGCGGCGGCGCGGCACAGGTCTCCCATGTCGTGCTCTGCGGCACGCCCAATCGCGGCGTCTTCGACTGGGAATTCAACGAAGGCAGCGAATTCAACGCCCGCAGCCCCTTCCTGCAACGCCTGAACGCCGGCGCGTCGGATGTGGTGGAAGGCACCGCCTTCCTCACCATCCGCTCCGACAATGACCTCTTCGCGCAGCCCGATGGCCGCTTCGTCGGCCGCCCCGGCACGCCCACTGGCATCACGCAGGAAGGCCCCGCGCTGCGCGGTGCCACCAACATCCTGCTGCCCGGCCTGGACCACCGCGAAGTCGCCTTCCACCCGCGCGCCTTCGCCGAAATGCACCGCCACATCCTGGGCCGCGACCCCGCGCGCCTGGACATCCCGCCCGAGGCCGAACCCATCCTGGCCGGCCAGATCACCGGCCTGGAACAAGGCGTGCAAACCAACCGCCCCATCCCCGGCGCGCGCGTCACCATCCACCGCGTGGACGATGCCGGCCAGCGCATGGGCGCGCCCCTGCACCAGGCCATCACCGGCCCCGACGGCGCCTGGGGCCCCGTCACCATCCGCCCCGACTGGCGCCTGGAATGGGAAGTCGCCGCCCCGGCCACCCCATCCTGCACCTGTTCCGCGGCCCCTTCCCGCGCAGCTCCGACGTGCTGCACATCCGCCCGCCTTTGCCGCCCACCGACGCCGAACGCGCCGCCGGTGGCGCCCTGCGCTTCACCCGCCCGCGCGGCTATTTCGGCATCCCGCGCGACTTCGTGGTGCTGGACGGCGAACGCGCGCCTGGCCTGCGCGAAGGCGTGGCGGCAGCGGGCGCTGTCTCTCGCCCCCTGCCGGCCGCGAGGGTGGGCAGCACCGTGGTCGGCCAGTTCAACGAGGAACGCGTGGTGGGGCGCGCGACGGCGCTGGCGGAGAACCGCATCACGGTGTTGGAGCTGCTGTTCTGACGCCCGCCGTCCGATGACCGGAGGTCTGAATCGGCCGGCCGCATCTCCGTCCGATGACCGGAGGGCGCAGCCCGGAGGTCTGAATCGGCCGGCCACAACGTGGTTCGTGTTTGACGTCGGCGGCGTGCTGGTTGACGAAACCCGCATGTGGCAAGGCTGGGCCACCGCGCTGGACCTGCCCTTCGACACCCTCTGGGCCGCCCTGCGTGCGGACATCGCGCAGGGCCTGTCCCACCGCCACACCATGCAGCGCCTGGCGCCCGGCCGCGACGTGATGGCGCTGCGCCGCGCCCGCCTGGCGCAGGACGCGCCGATCGAGGCTGACCTCTTCCCCGATGTGCGCCCCGCCTTCGCCGCCTTGCGCGCGCGCGGCCTGCGCATCGGCATCGCCGGCAACCAACCGCTGGAGGCTGCGCCCGCCCTGGCCGCGCTGGATCTGGGCGCGGATTTCATCGCGACCTCGGCCGGTTGGAACGTGCAAAAACCCGCGCCGGAATTCTTCGCGCGCGTGGCCGAAGCCTGCGCCGCGCCGCCGGCCGAGATCACCTATGTCGGCGATCGCGTGGATAATGACGTGCTGCCCGCGCTGGCGGCGGGCATGCAGGCCGCCTTCATTCCGCGCGGGCTTTGGGCGGGCATGGCGGCGTCGCCGGTGCCGGCGATCGGGAACCTGATGAATTTGCTCAGGTAACCGTTTCGTTTCCGATTTTGTGCAGTGCAATCAGACATTTCCAGACATTCATTGCGTTGACGCCGCCGCCCGCGCCGCCCTATTTGCGCCGCAGAGACGCCGTAACGCGCCCATATCGAACCGCCAGAACCGGCCGAACCTCGCCAGGAGTTGAACCCCAATGCCCAACCCCGCCCTCGCCGGAACCGGCGTCCAGACCGCAGCGCCGGTGCATGCCAATTTGACCGCGGCGGGGCTGACCACGCTGGCGGTGCAGCGCGGCGAGGGCCGCCTGTCCGCCGATGGCGCGTTCATCGCGATCACGGGGCAGCACACGGGGCGTTCGGTGCAGGACAAGTTCGTGGTGGATGACGCCGCGGTCACCAACGAGATCTGGTGGGGCAAGATCAACCAGAAGATGCCGGCCGAGAAATTCGCGGGCTATGTGGGCCGCGTGCGCGAATGGCTCGGCAGCCGCGACGTGCTGTTCACGCAGGACCTGTATGCGGGTGCCGACCCCGCGCATCGCATCAAGGTCCGCCTGGTGACCACCAATGCCTGGCACGCGATGTTCGCGCGCAACATGTTCATCCGCCCCGCGCGCGAGGAACTGGCCGGCTTCACGCCCGACTTCACCATCCTGCACGCCCCAGAATATGAGGCGAATCCCGAGACGGATGGCTGCCGCACCACCACCTGCATCGCGCTGTCTTTCGCGGCGAAAACCATCTGCATCGCCGGCACCAGCTATGCGGGCGAGATTAAGAAATCCATCTTCACCGTGATGAACTGGCTGCTGCCGGCGAAGGGCCTGCTGCCCATGCATTGCAGCGCCAATGTGGGCGCGGCGGGCGATGTCGCGCTGTTCTTCGGCCTGTCCGGCACCGGCAAGACCACGCTGTCGTCGGACCCGGAACGCGCGTTGATCGGCGATGACGAGCATGGCTGGTCGGACAAGGGCGTCTTCAATTTCGAAGGCGGCTGCTACGCCAAGGTCATCAAGCTCTCGCGCGAGGCGGAGCCGCAGATCTGGGACGCCTCGCACCGCTTCGGCGCCGTGCTGGAAAACGTGGTGGCCGATGAATTCGGCGCACTCGACCTGGACGATAATCGCTACACGGAAAACAACC
>JAAFHD010000046.1 GCA_013298245.1 Alphaproteobacteria bacterium | reverse complement strand
GGCCGCCATGCGCGCCAGATGCGTCTTGCCCACGCCCTGCGGGCCATGCAGCGCCAGGCGCGAATCCGGCCAGGTGGCGGGCTGCGCCAGCCAGCGGCGCGCCGCTTCGTTCGACAGATCGGCGATGAAATCGGCGGCCGCGAAAGAGGCCTGCGCCGGCAGCGGCAAGGGCAGTTGTGCGGTCATGCGCGGTAGTGGGTGCGGCGCCAGAAACCGTCCGGCATCGCGGCCATGGGCGCCATGCCGCTGCGGGTGAAGGCGAGCGTCGCTTCGCGCGCGGCATCGGCCAGCACGGCGCGTTCATCGATGTGCGGCACGGCGCGGCCTGCCATGACAACGCGGCCTTCGACCAGCACCGTGTCCACATCCGCGGCATTGGCGAAACACACCAGGCGATACAGCGGCATGTCGGGCGGGAAGAGGTGCGGCTTCTGCATATCAACCAGCACGATGTCGGCACGTTTGCCGACTTCCAGGCTGCCGATTTCGGCGTCCATGCCCAGCGCGCGCGCGGCGTCGATGGTGACCATCTCCAGCGCCTTCCCGGGTGGCAGGATTTGCGCGTCGCGGAAGTGGCGGCGGTGGTAGTGCATGGCCTGCTGCATATGACGGAACAGGTCGAAGGGGCGATCGGGCGCGGTGCCATCGGAACAGATGGCGACGGTGCCGCCGGCGGCCACCAATTCGATGGCGGGGCAGCGGCCCATGATGGAAAAATTCGCCGATGGGTTGTGCGCGACCTTCGCCCCGCTGGCGATGATGGCGGCCTGTTCCTCCGCGTCGATATCGATGCAGTGCGACAGCAGCGCGTCTGGTCCCAGCAGCCCCTGTTCGGCGGCTGCGCGCACGGTGCCGGCGCGGTGGCCGTCTTGCGTGAAACCCACGCCCAGGCTGCGTGACAGCGCGCGTGTGGCTTGCGCGGCATCGGCATAGGCGCCCGGCTTGTCGGGCGGTGCCACGGGCGCTGCCAGCATCACGCGCGTCATGTCGTTGTGCAGTGTGCCCACCAGCGCCTCGCATACACGCAGCTGGTCATCGAGCGTGATCGCAAGCGGGGTCGCGGCATCGCCATCCCAGCGCGCAAAATGGTTCGGGTAGGGCGGCGGCGACACGCCCGGGCAGATCACCAGGCGCACGCCGACGCGCTGATAGGCCGCCGCATGCGCTTCCGCGTAATCCGGCGCATCCGTGCGCGAGCCATAGGCACCGAAAATCGCAAGCCCGGTGGTGATGCCCGCCTTCAGCCGTTCCAGCGCGGCCAGCGCGCCATCGGCACCCCAGAATGCGGGGGTGGAACCGCGCGGGTAAATTTCCTCCACGGCCTGGGTCCAGCGCGCGGAATCACCGCCGCCCAGCGTCTTCACCAGGCTGTGCCCGGCATGCGCATGCGCATCGATCAGGCCGGGCATCACGATCATGCCCGACGCATCGATCCGCCGCGCATCGGGCGCCGACACATCGCCAATCGCGGCGATGCGCCCATCGCGCACCAGTACATTCGCGCGGTCCAGCACGCGGCGCTGCTCGTCCATCGTGACGACCATGCCGCCGGTGATCAGGATGGTCTCGGTCATGTTTCGTCCTTGTGGGGCCTGCCGTTCCGAACATAGGCTTTGCGCCGCAACACAAGAAGGGTGCGCGCATGCGACGGTTCCTGGGCGTCATCCTGGCCTGCGTCGCCACCGCCGCGACGGCGCAGGAATTGCGCATCGGCTATGGCGCGGCGGTTACCTCGGTCGATCCGCATTTCCACGCGCTGACCAGCAATGTCGCCGTCCACCAGCATATCTTCGAAGCGCTGGTCGGCCAGGATGAACAGCTGCGCCTGGTGCCGGAATTGGCCACATCCTGGCGCGCGCGTGACGCGACCACCTGGGAATTCACGCTGCGCCCAGGTGCCCGCTGGCATGACGGCACGCCCTTCACCGCGGCCGATGTCACAGCCAGCGCGCATCGGGTGGCGAATGTGCCGAACAGTCCCGGCCGCTTCACCATCTACACCCGCCGTGTGCTGGCCTTCGAGGCCGACGGCCCGCTGCGCATCATCGTGCGCACCGACGGCCCGCACCCGCTTTTGCCCAACCAGATGGCCGGGTTGATGCTGACGCCCGCTTCCGTGCGGGATGCGCCAACCGCCGACTTCAACAATGGCCGCGCCGCGATCGGCACCGGGCCGTATCGCTTCGCCGGCTGGCAGCCCGGCAGCCGCTTCGACCTGGTGCGCAACGCGGAGTACGACGGGCCGCGTGCGCCCTGGGAACGCGTGAGTTTCCGCCTCATCACCAACACCGCCGCGCGTGTGGCCGCCCTGCGCGCGGGCGATGTGGACGTGATCGACCAGGTGCCCACCGGCGACATCGCATTGCTGCAACGTGACCCGGCACTGGCCGTCGTCTCCACACCCGGCGTGCGCAACATCTATCTGTTCGCGGACCAGGGGCGCGAAACCACGCCCGGCATCACCGACCTTGCCGGCAACGCGATCCCCAACCCGCTGCGCGACATCCGCGTGCGCCGCGCGCTCTCGCTCGGCATCAATCGCGAGGGCATCGTGCGGTCGGTGATGAACGGCCAGGCCGTGGTGTCCGGGCAGTTGCTGCCCGCAGGCTCGATCGGCCATGACCCGGACACGCGCCCCGACCCTTTCGACCCCGATGCAGCACGCCGGCTGCTGACAGAAGCTGGCTTCCCGCAAGGCTTCCAGATCGTGCTGGCCGGGCCGAATGATCGCTACGTCAATGACGACCAGGTGCTGCAAGCGGTGGCGCAGGGCTGGACGCGCATCGGCCTGCGCGTGCGGGTGGAAGCGCAGCCATCATCAACCTTCTTCAACCGCGCCGCGCGCAATGAATTCAGCGTCGGTCTGTTGGGGTGGGGCACCGGCACGGGCGAGCCCGACAGCCCGTTGCAAGGCCTGATCGCCAGCACCGATCCGCGGCGCGGTTGGGGTGCGGTCAACCGCAGCTTCTACAACAACACAGAAGTGGACAGCCTGCTGGACCAGGCGCTGCGCACCATGACCGTGGAAGAACGCGGCCCCATCTACCAACGCGCCATCCGCATCGCGATGCGCGACCTGGCCATCATTCCGCTGCACCACCAGGTGAATATCTGGGCGGCGCGGCGCGGGTTTGTGGTGACGCCGCGCAATGACGAACGCACAATGGCGCTGAGCGTGGTGCCGGCGCGATAGCTTACGAGGGCTGCAAACCCGCGACGCGCGCGGCGTCGCGCATCGCCTGCGCTTCCGCGCGCAGGAAGGCAGCGAAACCCGCGCCGCGCGAGAGCGCCGCATCCGCACCCTCCCCGCCCATTTCCAGGAAGCGTGCGCGGAGCGGTTCATCGGCGATGGTCGCGGCCATCGCGTCTTCCAGCGCGCGCAGCACCGGCGCGGGCGTGCCGGTGGGCGCCACCAACCCCACGAAGCTCGCGATATGGATGGGCGGCAGGCCGGCCTCCGCCATGGTCGGCACATCGGGCGCGACGGCGCTGCGCGTCGGCGCCGTGACCGCCAGCAGCCGGATGCGCCCCTCGCGCGCCAGCGCCAGCGGGATGGAGATTTCCGTCATCGCGCCGCTCACAGTGCCGGACACCATGTCCGGCAAAATCGCCCCGCCGCTGCGATACGGCACGTGCAGGAATTCCACGTTGGCCGCCGCATTCAGCGCAGCGATCGCCAGGTGCGTCGTGCTGCCATTGCCCGATGAACCGAGGCTGATCGCACCCGGCCGTGCGCGCGCCGCGGCCAGCAATTCCGCCGCATTGCGCTGCGGTTGCGCAGCACCCACGCACAGCGCCAGCGGCACGCGCATCGCCATCCCGATCGGCACGAAATCCGCCGCCGCATCATACGGCAGCCGCGCCTGCAGCGCCGGGTTCACCGTCAGCGGCCCATTCGATCCGACCATCAGTGTATAGCCATCCGGCCGCGCCCGCGCCGCGGCTTCGGCGCCCACAGAACCACCCGCGCCGGCGCGGTTCTCAACCACCATCGGCTGGCCCAGCCGCACGCTCATGCGCTCCGCCACCATGCGCCCCACCAGGTCCGCATTGCCGCCCGGCGCGAAGGGCACGACCAGGCGGATCGGCCGGTCTGGCTGCCAGGATTGCGCGAGGGCCGGGGTGGCCAGCGCAGTGGCCATGATTGCGCGACGTGTGGGCATTGGGGTTCCTCCGTTGCGCCATATCTGGCCGTTTCCTTGCACGACCGCCAGATACTGGCGCTGGACCCGTCGCGATTTCGTGCCATGCTGACGCCAGAACAATCCGCTTGAGGAGGCAAATCCGCATGTTCCGTTCCATGCTTCTGGCCGCTTGCGCGCTGGCCGCGCCGGCATTCGCACAGGTGCCCGCAAGCCTGCCGGCCGGCCCACGCGTGCCGGTGGTGGCGGTGACGCAACCGGTGCCCACCATGCCGCAATTCATCCGCGCCGATCAGGCGATTTTGCGCGACCTGGTGCGTGAACGCTCCGGCGGGCGCATCGATGTGACGGTGGCCTCGCATGCCGAACGCAATTTGGGTGGTGCGGAAATCGTGCGCCTGGTGCGCGCGGGCCAGGTGGAGATCGGCGCCGGCACACTCTCCACGCTGTCGGGCGATGTGCCCATCCTGGATGGCGTGGACCTCTCGGGCCTAGCACCCGACATCAACGACGCGCGCCGCATCGCCGAAGCCATGATCCCTGTCGCCAACCGCGATCTGGAGCGCTTCGGTACGCGACTGGTCGCGATGTACCCCTTCCCCGCGCAGGTGCTGTTCTGCCGCGCGCCCTTCACGCAGCTTTCGGATTTGCGCGGCCGGCGCATCCGCACCTTCGGCAATTCGCTGGTGGATTTCTTCCAGGCGCTGGGCGCGCAGCCCACCTCCATCGCCTTCCCCGAAGTGTACTCCGCCCTCGAACGCGGCGTGGTGGATTGCGCCATCACCGGCAGTGGCTCGGGCAACGCCGCGCGCTGGCACGAGGTCAGCACGCATATCTCCAACCTGCCCGTCTCCTGGGCGGTCTCGGGCTACCTGGTGAACCTCGCCTGGTGGAACCGCCTGGACCCCGCCGTGCGCACATTCATGGAAGGCACTTTCCGTCAGATGTCTGATGAATTGTGGGCCTTGGGTGCGGCCGCCACGCGCGACGGCATCGACTGCAATATCGGCCGCGCCGAAGCCTGCCGCATCCACACCCTCGCGCCGCGCCCGATGGTCGAAGTGGTCGCAAGCCCGGCCGATGTCGCGCTGTCGCGCACCATCTTCCGCGACAATGTGCTGCCCGGCTTCGTCCGCCGCTGCGGCGCGCGTTGCGGCGAGGTCTATAACGAGATCATCGCGCCGATCTCGGGCGTCCGGTTCGGCGGTTGAACGCGGTCATAGCATTGCGCCGCGGCGTCACGGCCGCGGCGGCCTTGATGGCCTATCTGGCAGGCTGGAACTACATCGCCTGCGCGCTGTTCGTGACCTTCGACATCGTGGCGCGCAACCTGTTCGGCTTCTCCTCGCGCGCCACGGTGGAGGTCACCGGCTACATGCTGGCCTGCGGAATTTCCTGGGCGCTGGCGCATACCTTGGCACGCCGCGCGCATATCCGCGTGGACGTGTTGCTGAACCGCTGGCCGGTGCGGTTCCGCGCGCCGCTGCACATTGTCTCGCTGCTGTTGCTCGGCGTCTTCGCGCTGTTCTGCGCCTGGGCCGCCTGGTCGCTGGTGGATGAAAGCATGCTGTTCAACGCGCATGACAATTCCGCACTGCGCATCCCGATGGTGATCCCGCAGGGCATCTGGTTCGCCGGCATCGCCGCCTTTGTCGTGATGGTCGCGGTGCTGCTGCTGGAAAGCCTGTTGCTGGCGGTGACCGGCCGCGGCGCGCAGCTCGACGCGCTGCTCGGCTCGCGCAGCATCGATGACGAAACCCAGGAAGCATTGGAAGCCGTGGGAATGGCCAAGCCTTGATCGCCGTCATCTTCCTGCTGGGCCTTTTGGGGGTGGTGCTCTTCGCCGCCGCCAGCGGTGCGGCCGCATTGCCGATCGGCGAAATCCTGATGCTGATCGGGTTGTTCGTCCTGTTCTTCGGCTCGGGCGTTTATGTCGCGGCTGTGCTGGGTGTGCTCGCCTTCCTGACCGGCTTCATGTTCAGCGACCGCGCCTGGTGGTTGTTCGCCGGCCAAACGCTGTGGGGCCCCTCCTCCAACTTCGTGCTGGTCGCGGTTCCGCTCTTCCTGCTGATGGGCGAGATTCTGCTGCGCTCCGGCCTGTCGGATCGCCTGTACCGCGCGCTGAACGTCTGGCTGAACCGCATGCCCGGCGGGCTGCTACACACCAATATCATGTCCTGCGCCGTCTTCTCCGCCATCAGCGGTTCCAGCGTCGCGACAGCCGCCACCATGGGCAGCGTCGGCCTGCCGTACTTCCAGAACACCGCCTACAACCAGCGCTGGGTTCTGGGCTCGCTCGCCGCCGGCGGCGCACTCGGCAACCTCATCCCGCCGGGCATCACCTTCATCATCTACGCGCTCATCACCGAGACCAGCGTCGGCGCCCTCTACCTCGCCGCCGTGCTGCCATCGCTGCTGGTCGTCGGCCTGTTCACGCTGCTGATTCTCGCCCACGGCATCCGCAACCCGCTGCCCAAACCGCCACCGCTCCCGCTCGCCATGAAGCTCGCCGCATTGCGCGACCTGGTGCCCACCATGCTGCTCATCATCCTTGTCCTCGGCAGCATCTATGGCGGTTTCGCCACCCCAACCGAGGCCGCGGCCCTCGGCGTTGTCGGCAGCATGTTCTTCGCCGCCATCGAAGGGCGCCTGAACCTGCGCATGCTCAACGCCAGCGCCGAGGCCACCGCACGCAACACCGCACTTCTCGGCCTCATCCTCTTCGGCGCCTATCTGCTGAACTACATCCTCACCATCATCAACGTGCCGCAAGCGCTCGCTGGCCTGATCGCCGGCCTGCCGCTGCCGCCCTGGGCCATCATGGCCTGCATCATCGCGCTTTACTTCGCGCTCGGCACCTTCATGGAGGGCTTCTCCATGATCATCACCACCGTGCCCGTGACTTTCCCGGTGGTGGTCGCCCTCGGCTACGACCCGATCTGGTTCGGCGTCATCGTGGTGATGCTGGTCGAAATCGCGCAGATCAGCCCGCCCGACGGCACGGTCATGTATGTGCTGCAAGGCATGCGCCCCAAACCATCCGGCCCCATCACCGATGTCTTCGTGGGCGTCATGCCGTTTCTGCTAGCATATCTGCTCGCCGTCGCGATTCTCGTGGCCTTCCCCGACATCGCGCTGTGGTTGCCGCAGATGATGAAGTAGCGGTAAGGCGGCGCCACACCTTGGAGGCCGCCATGATCCGCCTGTTCCTCGCCACGCTGCTGCTGGCCACGCCCGCCGCCGCGCAGACCTTCCCCGACCGCCCCATCCGCATCATCGTCCCACTCGCACCTGGTGGCGGCACCGACGTCTTCGCGCGCGTTTTGGCGGAACTCGCCTCGCCCGCACTCGGCCAACCTGTGGTCGTTGAAAACCGCCCCGGTGCGGTCGGCACCATCGGCATGCAGGCGATGCTCTCCGCGCCCGCGGATGGCCACACCATCGGCTTCACCGTGAACTCGCCCATCACCTCCGCGCACCACGCCGTCAGCGTGCGCTACACGCTCGACCAGTTCGACCCGCTCTTCATCGCCGCCCAAGGCCCCTTCACCCTCTGCGTGCGCCCCAACTCGCCCTTCGCCACGGCACAGGACATGATCGCCCACGCCCGCGCCAACCCCGAGCGCCTGACCTATGGCAGCGATGGTGTGGCCAGCACCATGCACCTGGCCGCCGAGCGCCTGTTCCGCCGCCTCGACATCCGCCTCACCATGGTGCCCTTCCAGGGTGCCGCGCAGACGCTGACCGCCTTCACCGGCGGGCATATCGATATGTATGGCGGCTCGGTCGCGCCCATCACGGCAACCGCGCGCGCGGGCAATGCGCGCTGCCTGCTGGTGACCAGCCGCGATGCGCACCCCGACCTGACGACCGCGGCCACGCTGACGCAGCTCGGCGTGCCGGAGGAAGAGACGTTGATCTGGTTCGCGATGGTCGCCCCGCGCGGTATTCCCGCCGATCGTCGCGCGCGCCTGCTGGAAGCCTTCCGCGCGGCGCATGCCACAGAGCGTTTCCAGAACCAGGTCCGCAGCCAGGGCGCCAACCCCGCCTGGGTCGGCCCTGAGGAATTCGCCACGCGCCTGACGGCCGAGCACCGCGCCTTCGATGCGGTCGCACGCGCGCTGAATCTGCGCGCGCAGTAGAAGCTTTTCGCCTGGCATTTTCCGCCTCGGTCGAATTCGACCGAAGCGAATGCAGGCGTGCCTTCCCGCCGGGCACGCCCTGCCCCATGCTGCGCGCATGCAGGCAGACACGCGCCCGGTTCGCATCGCCGTCGATATCGGCGGCACCTTCACCGATCTCCAGATTCTCGACGCGCGGCATGGCCGCGTTGTCGCGTGGAAGACACCCACCACGCCGGCCGATCCGTCCGAGGGGCTGATGACCGGCGTGCGCGAGGCGGCCGCGCGCTTCGGCTTCGCACTGTCGGATGTGGGGCTGCTGCTGCACGGCACGACCATCGCGACCAACGCCGTGCTGGAGCGCAAGCTCGCGCGCGGTGTGTTGATCACCACGGCCGGTTTCGAGGATGTGCTGGAGATCACCCGCCATGTGCGGCGCGACATCTATGGCCTGGCGCCTGATCCGTTTCCTTGCCTTATCCCGCGCGACCGCAGGCTTGGTGTGCGGGAGCGCATGCGCGCCGATGGCAGCGTGGAAGTTGCGCTGAACATCGGCGACACGCTGGCGCGTCTGGCCGCGCTGCAGCCTGAAGCGGTCGCGGTCTGCCTGCTGCACGCCTACGCCAACGCGGCGCATGAGCGTGCGCTGCGCGATGCCATCGCGGCAGCGCATCCGGACCTGCCAGTGTCGCTCTCGTCTGAGATTTCACCCGAGATTCGCGAGTATGAACGCAGCAGCACGGTAGTGCTGAATGCGGTGCTGGTGCCGGTGGTGCGCGCCTATATGCAGCGGCTTTCGGCGCGGCTCGGGCAGGACGGATTTTCGCCGCGTGTGTTCCTTGTGCAGTCCAATGGCGGCGTCTGCGGGCTGGACATGGCGGGCGAACAACCGGCACGGCTGTTGTTGTCCGGGCCTTCGGGCGGCGCGCTCGCAGCCTCGCGCATTGCGCTGGAATTGGGGCGGCCGAACCTGGTTGCGGTGGATATGGGCGGCACCAGCTACGATGTGTCGGTGGTGCAAGATGGCGCGGTTTCCATCATCACCCAGGGCGAGATCGACGGGCTGCCGGTGCGCCTGCCGATGGTGGAGATGCGCACGATCGGCGCGGGCGGCGGTTCGCTCGCGCGCGTGCAGGCCGGCGGGCGGCTGACGGTGGGGCCGGAAAGCGCCGGCGCGCGGCCAGGCCCGGTCGCCTATGGGCGCGGCGGGACGGAACCCACGGTGACGGATGCGAACCTCTTCACCGGGCGGCTGGATGCGGAGTTTTTTCTCGGCGGCGCGATGAAGCTGGACATGGGTGCCACGCGCGCATCGCTCGAACGGCTGGGTGCCGCGCTGGGCCTTTCGGCCGAGGACGCGGCAGATGGCGTGCTGACACTGACCAACGCGAATCTCGCCGCCGCCGTGCGGCTGTCACTGTTCGAAAAGGGCCTGCACCCGAAGGATTTCGCGCTGCTCTCCTTCGGCGGCGCGGGCGGTTTGCACGCCACGGAAGTGGCCGACGAAATGGGCATCACCGAGGTGATATTCCCACGCGAACCGGGCACGCTATCCGCCTATGGCATCATGTTCAGCGACCTGAAGCAGGACATCGCGCGATCGCGCCTGTTCACGCTGGGCGACGCGGCGCTGCCGGGCATCAACGCGCTGCTGTCCGAACTGCGCGCCGAAGCCACGGCGCGGCTCGCACGCGAGGGCATGACCGCCGAACTCAGCGTGGGCGTCGATATGCGCTACCACGGCCAGGCCTTCGAATTGCTGGTGCCCTGGGGCGATGTGTCGGCACCCGATGCAACCGCGCTGGCGCAACTCGCTGCGCGCTTCCACGCGCAACACAAGCAGCGCTTCAGCTACGCCGCCGAAAACGAAGCCGTCGAAATCGTCACCCTGCGCGTCACCGCCACCGGCCGCCTGCCGCGCCCCGAACCCACGCCGCCCACCCGCGCCGACCGCGCAGCCGTGAAGGGCACGCGGCGCATTCACGCGCATGGCGCCTGGCATCAGGCCGTCATCTGGGACCGAGAAGCCTTGGGCGCCGACGACATCATCGAAGGCCCCGCCATCATCGAGGAAGCCTTCGCCACCCACAGCATCGCGCGCGGCTGGACGGCGCGGCTGGGTGCGGCGGGCGCCATCATCGCGAAAAGGGATGCGCCATGACGCCCGTCGATATCGAAGTCATCCGCAACGCGCTGACCGCAGCGGCGGCGGAAATGGACGTCACCATCTGGCGCACCTCACGCTCCACCATCGTGCGCGAATTGCTCGATTACTCGACCGCGGTGTTCGACGCCGATGGCTGGAATTTGGCGCAATCCGCCCGCATCCCGCAGCACCTGAACAGCATGTCGGCGGCGCTGCGCACGCTGCTGGAACGCTTCGTGCCGGCCGCCGAATGGGGCGCGGATGATGTGGTCATCACCAATGATCCGTATTGCGGCGGGCAGCATTTGCCCGACATCCTGGCCTTCCGCGCGGTGTATCATGACGGCGTGCGCATCGCCTTCGTCGGTGCGCTCTGTCACCACATAGATGTGGGCGGCTTGGCCGCTGGTTCCTACGCCTCCAAGGCCACCGAAATCTTCCAGGAAGGCCTGCGCATCCCACCCGTAAAGCTCATCGAGAACGGCGTCCGCAACGACGCGGTGTGGCGCATCATCGGCCAGAATATCCGCAAGCCGGATTTGCTGCTGGGCGATCTCACCAGCCAGATCGCGAGCCTTGAGATGGGCCGCGCCGCGATCGCGCGCCTGGCCACGCGTTACGGTGCGCCGGCCATGCTCGAAGCCTCGCGCCGCATCCTGGACATGTCCGAAGCCGGCATGCGCGCCGCAATCGCCGCGATGCCCGACGGCAGCTATGAATTCGCCGATCAGCTCGATGATGACGGCATCGATTTCGGCAAGCCCATCCATCTGCGCGTGAAGCTGACCATCGCCGGCGACAGCGCCACTGTCGATCTCTCAGCCTGTTCGCCACAGGTGCAGGGGCCGACCAACGCCACCCTCGCCTCCTCCAACTCTGCCGTGATGTTTGCGCTGATGTCCGCCGCCGGCACCGGCTTCGCCATGAATGCCGGCTGCTACCGCCCCATCACCGTCATCGCGCCCGAGGGCCTGGTGGTGAACGCCCGCGCGCCCGCACCCGTCGCACACCGCGTCGCCATCACCCACCGCCTGCTGAACGCCATGTACGGCGCGCTGCACCAGGCCGTGCCCGAGCGCATCCCCGCCGCCTATTACGGCTGTTCCTATGTCACGACCTTCCAGACCATCCGCGACGATGGCCGCCGCGATGTGCTGGTGGAAATCGAAATCGGCGGCTCTGGCGCCGCGCCGCACAAGGATGGCGTGAACGCCTACGCATCGGGCATGCACAACAATTCCAACATCCCCATCGAGATGATCGAGGCGCAGATGCCGCTCTCCATCACGCGCTACGCGCTGCTGCCCGGCACCGCGGGCGATGGCCAATTTCGCGGCGGCCTTGGCCTGGTGCGCGAATGGCGCATGGATGCGGCGCGCTGCCTCTTCACCTCCAACATGGACCGCTTCCACAGCGCACCCTATGGCCTGGCCGGCGGTGGCGCGGCGGCACCCGGCAAGCAGATGCTGCTGCGCGACGGCCAGGCCACCGACATCCCGCCCAAATCCGACAACATCCCGCTGGTGCAGGGCGACATATTGCGCCTGGAAACCTCCGGCGGCGGTGGCTTCGGCGCGCCCACCGCGCGCGATACCACCACGCGCGAAACCGACCGGCGCATGGGCTATGTTTGATCCCACCCAGCACCGCCTGGCCCCACAACGCTGGTTCGAGGATTTCGCCCTCGGAGAAGTCTTCAACCTGCCCAGCCGCACCATGACCGACGGCATTTTCGCCGCCTTCCAGGCCGCCTCCGGCGACAACCACCCGATCCACTACGACGCCGAATTCTGCCGCCGCCACGGCATGCCGGGGATGCTGGCGCATGGCTACCAGGTGGCGATCCAGTCCTGCGCGGGTGCGGGGCTGTTCCCCTTCATGGTGGAGGAATCGCTCAAGGCATTCCTGGACCAATCCACGCGATTCCTCGCACCCGTCTTTGTGGGCGACACGCTCTACCCGCGCCTGATCGTCGCCCAACTCACCACGCAGCGCACCACCGGCGTGCTCACCATGCGCAGCGAAATCCACAACCAGAAAGGCGTGCTGGTGATGGACGGCACGCAGCGATATTTGCTGCGCCGGCGATGATGGAAACCCTGCCCGCGCTGGTGCTTTTCGCGCTGGTGATGTCAGGCACGCCAGGGCCGAATGTGCTGATGATCGCGGCCGCCGCCGCGGGCCATGGCGTGCGCGCGACGCTGCCGCACAACCTGGGCATTTCGCTGGGCTTCGGTGCCATGCTCTTCGCGGTCGGTCTTGGCATCGGCGCGCCCTTGCACGCGAACCCCACCGCGCACGCCATCCTGCGCTGGGTGGGTGCCGTCTGGCTGCTCTGGCTCGCCTGGAAGATCGCGAACGCGCCGCCGCCCGAGACCGCAGGCGCCCGCCCGCCGCTGGGTTTCTGGGGCGCGGCCGGCTTTCAATGGGTGAACCCCAAGGCCTGGATGATTTGCGCCGCCGCCAGTGCGACGCATGTGCGCGCCGATGCGCCATTGCTGCCGCAGCTGGCCTTGATCACGGCGGTCTTCGTGCTGGCCTGCATTCCGTGCAACCTGCTTTGGGCGGGCTTCGGCGCGGCGATGGGGCGGTGGCTGCGTGAACCCGCGCGGCTGCGCGCCTTCAACATCAGCATGGCGCTGTTGCTCGTGCTCAGCCTCTGGCCGATGCTGCGCGGATGATCCGATACGAACTTGGTGGGCGCACCGCGCTCGTCACTGGTGGGGCCTCCGGCATTGGCCTGGCCTGCGTGCGGCAATTGGCGCGGGCGGGTGCGCGCGTGGCGGTGAACCATTTGCCTGATGATGCGCGCGCGATCGAGACGCTGGCCGCGTTGCGCGATGAAGGACTGGATGTGATCGGCGCGCCCGGCAATGTCGCGGATGCCGATGATGCGCCGCGCATGGTGCAGGCGGCGGCCGCCGCGCTGGGGCGGTTGGATTTTCTGGTGAACAATGCCGGCACGCCGGGCACGCGCACCTCCATCCCGCCCGCCGCGCTGGAGCGCATCACCGAGGAATTGTGGGAGGCGGTGCTGAGTGTGAATCTGCTCGGCGTGTTCCGCTGCGCGAAGGCGGCGGCGCCACATCTGACGGCCGCCGGCGGGGCGATGGTAAACATCGCCTCGATCGCCGGCCTGCATTCGCCGGGCTCGTCCATGGCCTATGGCGCGACCAAGGCGGGCGTGGTGTCGCTGACCAAGAATCTGGCGCGCGGGCTGGGGCCGGCGGTGCGGGTGAACGCCGTGGCGCCAGGTGCGGTGGACAGCACCTGGATGGTGGAATGGAGCAACCAGGAACGCGCGATGTCGATCGAAGCTGCGGCGCTGAAGCGGCGTTGCACGACGGATGATATCGCCGATGTGGTGCTGTTTCTGCTGGTGGGCGCGGGCGCGGTGACGGGCCAGACTGTTGTGGTGGACGCGGGCCTTACGCTGTAGCCGCGATGCACTCGATCTCCAGCAGAAAATCGGGCACCGGCAGTGCCGTCACGATGCAGGTGGTGCGCGCGGGCAGGTTGTCGGCCGGGAAGGCGGCGGCGTAGAGGCGGTTCATCTCCGCCACATCCGTCGCGCGCGTGAGCAGCACGTTGCATTTGAGGATGCGCGACATGTCGGTGCCGGCATCCTTCAGCACCCGCTGCATGTGCTCCATCACGCAGGCGAATTGCGCGGCGAAGCCGGCGGGCACCGTGCCGTCCGGCAGCATCGGGCCGAGGCCCGAGACATACAGCGTGCCGGCATGGCCCACTGCGATCGAAAAGGGCGGGTAGGCCCGGCCGGTGGTGGGTGTCGCGTAGCGGGTGATTTTTTCCATGCGCAGCACGCTACACGCCGGCCGCGGGGCCGTGCAAACTGCGCGCATGATCGACACCGA
>JAAFHD010000459.1 GCA_013298245.1 Alphaproteobacteria bacterium | reverse complement strand
GACATCACCGCGCTGAAGCAGCAGGAAGAAGCCATCGCCGCCGAACGTAGCCTGCTGCGTGATGTGCTGAACAGCATGGACAGCATGGTGGTGCTGCTGGACCAGGAAGCGCGCATCATCGTCTCCAACGCCGGCGGCGTCAGCCTGCTGGAATTGCCGCCAGAGATGGTCGAGACCGGCGGCACGCTGCGCGCTGCCATGCAGGCGATGTATCGGCGCGGCGATTTCGGTTTCGCCGAGCCCGAGGATGCGGTGGTGGAATCCCGCGTCGCCGCCGTGCTGTCAGGTCAGCGCATCCAGCTGCAGCGCGAGACACCCGCGGGCAAGTGGATCGAATTCACCTATATCCCCATCGCGGGCGGGCGCGTGGTGGCGCTGGGCCGCGACATCACGCCGCTGAAGCGCAGCGAACAGGACGCGATCGCTGCGAAGGAAGCGGCGGAGGCCGCGGCGGTCGCGAAATCATCGTTCCTGGCGGCGATGAGCCACGAGATTCGCACGCCCATGAATGGCGTGCTGGGCATGCTGGAAGTGCTCGGCCGTTCCAGCCTGCAACCCGACCAATCCCGCGCCGTGACGGTGATGCGCGAAAGCGCGCAATCCCTGTTGCGCATCATCGATGACGTGCTGGATTTCTCGAAGATCGAGGCCGGGCGCCTCGAGATGGAAGCGGTCCCCTTCAGCCTGCGCGGCCTGATCGACGGCACCATCGAAACCCTGACGCCCGAGGCCCGCCGCCGCGGCCTGGCACTGTTTGCAGACGCCCCCGGCGACGGCCCGGACTGGCTGGCCGGCGACCCCACGCGCGTGCGCCAGATCCTGTTCAACCTGATCGGCAATGCGCTGAAATTCACCGAGCGCGGCTTCGTCCGCATCGCCGCCAGCACGCGCAGCGCCGGCAACCACGCGCTGGTGCGCCTGGTCGTGGAGGACAGCGGTGTCGGCATGGATGCGGCCACCATCGCGCGGCTGTTCCAGCCCTTCACCCAGGCGGATTCCAGCACCACGCGGCGCTTCGGCGGCACCGGGCTGGGCCTGTCCATCGTGCGGCGCCTGGCGGAATCCATGGGTGGTGATGCCAGTGTGGAAAGCACGCCCGGGCGCGGCAGCCGCTTCATCATCACGCTGCGGCTGGAGGTGGCGGCCGCACCCGCCGCCGGCACCGCGCCGCTGGGTGCCGCACCCACCGCGGATGCCAGCGCTGCGGCCGGCGCCGGCGTGCTGGTGGTGGACGACCACCCGGTCAATCGCGAGGTGCTTTTGCGCCAGTTGGAAATTCTCGGCATCAGCGCCGAGACCGCCGCCGATGGCGCCGAGGCCCTGACCGCCTGGCGCGCCACCCAGCCGCGCATCGTGCTGCTGGACATCCACATGCCGGTGATGGACGGCTTCGAATTGGCGCGCGCCATCCGCGCCGATGAACGCGCGCGCGGCCTGCCGCGCACCACGCTGATCGCGGTCACGGCGAATGCGCTGAAGGGCGAGGCGGAGCGCTGCTACGCCGCCGGCATGGATGGTTTCCTGGCAAAACCTGTCGCGCTGGATGGCCTGTCGCGCGCGCTGTCGCGCTTCGTGCCGGGCACCGATGGCGCCGGCCCGCAAGGCGGCGCGCTGTTCGACCCGGAAGCCTTGCGCGGGCTGTTCGGCCAGGACACGGCGCGGCTTGCGACCATCCTGGACAGCTTCGCCGACCAGGCGCGGCTGGACCTGGTGACGATGCGCGAAGCAGCCATGCCCGGCCGCGCGGAGGCCGCGCATCGGCTGAAAGGTGCTGCGCGCATGGTCGGCGCGCGGCTGCTGGCGGAACAGGCGCAGGCGCTGGAACAGGCCGCGCGCGCGGGTGATGCGGCAGCGGCGGAGATCGCGCTGGAGGCGCTGCCGGGGTTGCTGGAGGATACGCTGGTGGTGGCGCGGCCTTTGCTTGGGTCCTCGGTGACGGGGTCTGATCGCAGCAAGCCGTCTTGATGCGTGAATCGGCCCCTCGGATCAGCCGCGCGTAGGCCTCACGCGATCCGCGTCACAACACGACGCGGTGTGCCACCAGATCCGTCACCACCGCCGGGTCCGCCAAGGTGCTGGTATCACCCAGCGCATCCGTCTCATTGGCCGCAATCTTGCGCAGGATGCGCCGCATGATCTTGCCCGAGCGCGTCTTCGGCAGGCCAGGCGCCCATTGGATCACATCGGGCGTCGCGATCGGCCCAATCTCCTTGCGCACCCACGCGACCAGTTCCTTGCGCAGCGCGTCCGACGGTTCTTCGCCCATGTTCAGCGTCACGTAGCAGTAGATGCCCTGGCCCTTCAGGTCGTGTGGCATACCCACGACGGCGGCCTCCGCCACCTTCGGGTGCGCGACCAGCGCGGATTCCACTTCCGCCGTGCCCATGCGGTGGCCGGCCACGTTGATCACGTCATCCACGCGGCCGGTGATCCAGTAGTAGCCATCGGCATCGCGGCGCGCGCCGTCACCCGTAAAATACATCCCCTTGAAGGTCGAAAAATACGTCTGCCCGAAGCGCGGATGATCGCCATAGACACTGCGCGCCTGGCCGGGCCAGGAATCCAGCATCACCAGATTGCCCTCGACCGCGCCATCCAGGATACGCCCTTCGCCATCCACCAGCGCGGGTATCACGCCCGGCAGCGGCAGCGTGGCGGAACCGGGTTTCTGCGCCACCGCACCGGGCAGCGGAGAGATAAGGATTCCGCCGGTTTCCGTCTGCCACCAGGTATCCACGATCGGGCAGCGTTCATCGCCGACCACGCGGTAGTACCACAGCCAGGCCTCCGGATTGATCGGCTCGCCCACACTCCCCAAAAGCCGCAGCGAGGACCGTCGCCACTTTTTCACCGGCCCCTCGCCCTCGCGCATCAGCGCGCGGATCGCGGTGGGGGCGGTGTAGAAGATGTTGACCTGGTGCTTGTCCACCACCTGCCAGAAACGCCCGCTATCCGGGTAGTTCGGCACGCCCTCGAACATCAGCGTCGTCGCGCCATTCGCCAGCGGACCATACACGATATAGCTGTGCCCGGTGACCCAACCCACATCTGCAGTGCACCAGTAGATGTCGCCGGGCTTGTAGTCGAACACCAA
>JAAFHD010000458.1 GCA_013298245.1 Alphaproteobacteria bacterium | reverse complement strand
CGCCGGCGCGCGCTGGCCAGGATTTCGCGGCGCTGTTGCACCAGCGTGGCGCGCCGGAAACGGCGCGGGGGCGGCCTTGGGAGGCGGTGCCGAACGCGGATTTCCGCCTGCGGATTGCCCAGGCGGAACGCAGCCACGAACAATCGGGCCACGGCTATGGCGTGCGCAACCCGACATCGGGCGCGCTGGGGCGATATCAGTTTGTGCCGATTGCCTTGCAGGATCTGGGCTGGCGCCGCGCCGATGGCGGCTGGACGCAGTTGGCGGAACGGCATGGTGTGCGCTCGGAACAGGATTTCCTGGCCAATCCGGCAGCGCAGGAATCGGCGATGTCGATGTTCCTGCGGCGGCTGGAAGTGCAGCTGGAACGCAATGGCGCCAGTGGCCGCTTGGGCAGCACCGTGCAGGGGCTGGGCGGGCAGGAGATCACGCTGAATGAATCCGGCCTGATGGCGGCGGCGCATCGGCGTGGTGCTGGCATGGTCGCGCGCTGGCTGAACCATCGCATCAACACGCCCGATGCCGCGCTGTCGCCGGGGCAAAGGGCCGCTTTTCAGCAGGTGGAACGGCGCCTGCAGGATTTTGGCGCGGTGGCCTATACGCCGTCTCGCCAGGTGCCGACGCCGCGCGCCATTGCCGCCAACCCTGGGATTCCCGCCACATGACCATGCCCCTTCTCGCGACCTTGCCGCGCTTTGCCCGCCGCCAGCCGGAGCCGATGCCGATGGCCTTCGCGGGGCTGTTCCTGGCCAGTGGCGCGCCATTGTGGCTGCCGGGTGGCTGGGCGGTGCTGGGCCTGGTGGCGGGTGGTGCGCTGTGCTGGCCGCTGTTGCGCACGGCTCTGCCCGCACCCGCGCCGCGCGCCACGCCCGCGTTGCGGGATACGGAGACCGGGCTCTACAGCGCTGCCGTGGTGCAGGCCGCGGTGCCGGCGATGCTGCGCATGGCCGAGCGCCATGGCGCCGGCAGCTGCCTGGCGCTGTTGGTGATCGACCAGCCGCGGCCGCCAGTGGCGGAGATTGGCGTGACCATCACCGGTGCGCTGCGCGGGACCGACCTGGTGTGTCGCCATGGGGAGGACGGGTTTCTGATCGTGCTGCCGGATTGCGACCTGGGGGGCGCGTTTGAACGGCTGGATGAATTGCGCGGGCGATTTGCCACGCTGGGTGGCGCGCGGCGCTACACGGCCAGCATTGGCCTGGCGTCCGTGGCACAGGGTGCGGCTGATCTGCATGACGCGACGATGGCGGCGACGGCGGCGGTGCGCACGGCCATTGCCGGCGGGCGCAACCGGGTGGTGACGGCGCCGATGGTGGCGCGGTTGCAGGTGATGCAGGGGGCGATGCCCTGAGGCGTTAGGCGAATCTTCATCTCGCGCGGGCAGGTTGCAGGGATGACAACCAAGCCCGCGCCCACACGCAGCTACCTGCTGCCGCTTCTGTTCCTGATCGGCATTGCCGTGGCGGGTGCCTTGGGCACGGCGGGAGCGGTGCAGGGCTATCTGTCGGGGCTGCGTCTGCAAGCCGCCATCCTTGAGGAGGAGGAGGAGCAGAACACCGCCAACCGGCTGCGCGCCTCGCTGCTGGAGGCCGAGAGCGCGCTGCGTGGCCTGATGATCTACAACCAGCCCAGCTATATCGAACGCTTCCACCAGGCGGCGCAGCACATTGAAAGTGCCGAGGTCAGGCGCCTGATCCAGCGCATCGACAGCGACCCCTCGACGATGGGCGCGCCGCCCGTGGCCGGGTTGATCGATCGTGCCGTGGCATCGCGGCGCAGCGCCGTGGCCCTGCTGCTGGAAGGCCATCGGGAGCGCGTGATCGAACACGGCTCTGCCGGCCACGCCAACCGCGTGATGGATAGCATTCGTGAAACGCTTGACCGGTACATTGAGGCGCGGCGCGATTCGATCGCGGCCAATACCGCTGAATTGCGCCGGCAGCAGACGCTGGTGCTGGCGCTGGTGGCGGGCAGTGCGGGTATCTCGGCGCTGGGTGTGCTGCTGGCGGTGCTGACGCTGCGGGGGCGGGTGCGTGCGACCACTGTCGCGCAGTCGGAACTGGCCAGCCGCAGCGCGGAGATGAGCGCGCTGTTGCAGATGAATGAGCTGCTGCAGGCCTGTGAGACGCGCGGTGATATCGAGCGTGTGGCGGGGCATGCGGCGCAGGCCTTGGTGCCGGGCATGCCCTCCACGTTGTATATTTTTTCCAATAGCCGCGACCGGCTGGACCGAGCGCTGAACTGGCCCGGGCCGGGGCCTGACCATATCGCGCCGAGTGCCTGCTGGGCGTTGAAGCGCGGGCGGCCCAATCTGTGCGGGCAGGGTGTTGCCTGCGACAGCAGCGGGTGCAGCGGCACCGCGCTGTGCGTGCCGATGGCCGCGCGCGGCGAGGTCTATGGGCTGCTGCGCTTCAACAGCGAGGATATTCCGGCGCTGGATGCCTTGCGCGAAAACCGCGGCGCGGATGCGATGGCGGATGGCATGTCGATGGCGCTGGCCAATCTGCAATTGCGCGACAAGCTGCGCGGCGAGGCGCTGCGCGATGCGCTGACCGGCCTGCACAATCGTCGCTTCCTGGAGGAGGTGGGGCCGACCATCCTGCGCCAGGGCGACCGACGCCAGGCATCCACCTGCATCGCGGTGCTGGATGCCGACCATTTCAAGCGTGTGAACGACACCTTCGGCCATGCGACGGGGGATGCGCTGCTGCGCGCGATCGCCGGCAGCATGACGTCGCTGCTGCGCGCGAGCGATATCTGCATCCGCTATGGCGGTGAGGAATTCGTCATCCTGTTGCCGGATTGCGACCTGGGCGGTGCCTTTGAACGGCTGGATATGCTGCGCGAAAGCATCGCGACCATGCATGCGGAAGGTGGCGCGTTGCCGGTCATCACGGTGTCGATTGGGGTGGCGCTGGTGCCGCCGGGGGCTGCGTCTCTGGATGATGCGATGCACCAGGCGGATGAGGCGCTGTATGCCGCCAAGCGCGGCGGGCGGAACCAGGTGCTGACCGCGCCGATGGCCGAACGCGTCAAGGCGCTAGCAGCACCAGATCATCCCGGTGGATGAGCTCGTCGCGGCCACGCCAGCCGAGG
>JAAFHD010000457.1 GCA_013298245.1 Alphaproteobacteria bacterium | reverse complement strand
CGCGTCATCCACCCAGGCGCGCAGCAGTGCCAGCACCATCGGCGCCACGGCGTCAGCCGCAACTTTGGTGCGGATCAGGCGGCCGATTTTCTGCTCAGGCCCGGCACCACCACCGACATGCAGGTCATAGCCTTCGACCAGGTCTTCGCCGCGTTCGACTTTCGCACCGAGCAGGCCGATATCAGCCACGAAATGCTGCGCGCAGGAATGGTGGCAGCCGGTCAGATGGATGTTGATCGGCGCCGGCACGGTGATGCGCGCATCCAGCCAATCGGCCAATTCCGCCGCGTGGCGCTTCGTGTCGGAGGCTGCGAATTTGCACCCCGCATTGCCGGTGCAGGCAACCAGCCCGCCGCGCAGATGGCTTGCCGCATGCGTCAGCCCGATGGCGGTGATGCCCTCCAGCAGCGCGGGCAGCGCGGCTTCCGGCACATTCGGGATCAGCAGGTTCTGCCACACCGTCAGGCGCCATTCGCCATTGCCATGTTCTTCCGCCAGCCGCGCCAGCGTGCGCGCCTGTTCGACCGTGATGCGGCCAAGCGGCGTGACGACGCCCACATAATGCAGCCCCGCCTGCTTCTGCGCATGCACGCCGACATGCCCGTGCTTGGCGCCAGCCGGCGCCATATCCAGTGCTGGGCGCGGCAGCGCACGGCCGAACCGCGTCTCGACCTCGGCCAGGAAGCGCGGCTGCCCCCAGCGGTCGAGCAGGTATTTCAGCCGCGCCTTCTTGCGATCCGAACGATCGCCATGCTGGATGAAGACGCGCAGGATCGCGTCGCACAGCTTCACCACATCCTGCGGTTCCACAGCGATTCCGGTGGCGGCGGCGAAATCCATATGCCCGGTGATGCCGCCCAGGCCCAGCGCATAGACCAGCATGCCATCCGCCGTGCGCGCGGCGCGCAGCGAGATGTCGTTGGTGTCCTCCAGCACCGCCACCGCGCCACCGCCATCCAACCCGATATTGAACTTGCGCGGCAGCGCATACATGTCGCGCGTGTTCAGGATGTGATGCGACAGCGCGCGCACGGTCGGGCGCGTGTCGAGCCATTCGGCGGCGTCGATTCCCGCCGTCGGGCTTGCGGTGATATTGCGGATATTGTCGGCGCCGGAGCCGCGCGGCACCAGCCCAAGTTCCGCCAGGCGGGAGAGCACTTCCACGCCCTTGTCCACCGGAATCTCCCGGATTTGCAGGTTGGCGCGGGTCGTGATGTCGATGAACCCGCCGCCCAGTTCCTCGGCGATGTCGGCCACACCACGCGCCTGCGCGGCGGTCATGATGCCGCCCGGAATCCGCAGCCGGCACATGAAACTGTCCTGCGCGGGCGCCACCCAGAACAGCCCATGATACTTGGTCATCAAAACATCGACGCCCTTGGGCGGTGTGCCGGCTTCGGCGCGCGCGACCAACTCATCCCACCGGTCCAGCGGGTGTTTTTCGGCCTTGGCTTTTTCTTCCGGCGTCAGCGTGGAGGCGGCGGTTTGCGCGGCCGACAATGCGTCATTGGCAGCGGGTTTCGCGTCGCCGCGCACATCCACGCCGGCGAAAAAACCGCGCAGGAATTCCTCTTGTTCCTTCGTGACGCTCATGCCGCCTGGTCCGTGAATTGCGGACCCAAGGCCAGCGCCGCACGCATGCGCCCGAGCGGCACGCCGCGCTTGATCAAATCCAGGTAGAAACCCGCATCACGCGTATCGCCGTACAGCACGGCGCCGACCAGCCGGTCATTGCGCACCAGCAGGCGGCGGTATTGATCGGCGGCTTCGTCATGCAGCGTCAGCGCCTCGGCTTCCGCGCCGATATCGCCGGCGGACCAGACATCAGTGCCGTTCACTTTCAGCGCGGCTGCATCCGTGCGCGGCGCCCAGGCGCCATTCGTGTGCAGCGCGGCGATGGCGGCTTCCGCCTGTTCCAGTGCGGGTGCCACAAGGCCCACGCACACGCCATTCACCTCCGCGCATTCACCCACCGCCTGGATGCGCCCGTCGCTCGAGAACAGCCGCGCATCGGTGCGGATGCCACGACCGACATCCAATCCCGCCTCCCGCGCCAGCGCCACGTTGGGGCGGATGCCGACAGCCATCACCACCAGCCGCGCCGGCAGCACGCGCCCGTCGTCCAGGCGCACGCCTTGCACATGGCCCTCGCCCTCCAGCGCCACGGTGCGCGCGGGCATCACGAAGCGGATGCCGCGCGCGCCCATGCGGCGCGCCAGCAGCGCGCCGGCGCGCGCGTCCAACTGGCGCTCCATCGGCCAATCCACCGCATGCACCACGGTCACCTTCATGCCGCGATTGGCCAGGCCTGCCGCGGCTTCCAGCCCGAGCAACCCGCCGCCGATCACCACCGCCTGGCCCCGCCCTTCGGCCATGCGCAGCATGCGTCGCACATCGGGCAGGTCGCGATAGCCGATGACGCCGGGCAGGTCCGCGCCCGGGATTGGCAGGCGCAGCGCCTCGCTGCCCAGCGCCAGCACCAGGTGGTCGTAGGCGATGGTGGCGTCGTCGGAGGTGTGCAGTGCGCGCGCGTCGCGATCGATGCGCGCGATGCGCGTGGCCGGCCGATACGCCACGCGCGCGGCGCGCAGCGCCATGGCGTCATGGGTGATCAGCGCGGGCACTTCGATCTCGCCCGCCAGCAGGCGTGACAGTGCGACGCGGTCGTATGGCAGCGCTGCTTCCGCGCCGATCAGCGTGACCTGCGCATCCGGCAGCGCGGCTGCACGCACCGCCGCCCGCGTGCCCGCCGGCCCCGCGCCGACAACGACGATCCTCACGCCGCGATCGCCGGGTTCTGGTGCCGCGCATGCAGGAATTCCAGCACCGAGGCGCGCGCTTCCACGAAGCGCTGGTCATGCGCCAGCGCCAGCCGGTCACGCGGGCGTTCCAGGCCAACATCCAGGATTTCGCCGATCGTCGCATTCGGCCCATTGGTCATCATCACGATGCGGTCCGACAGCAGCACCGCCTCGTCCACGTCATGCGTGATCATCATGACGGTGGTGCCAAGCTGCGCGTGGATCGCCATCACCTGGTCCTGCAGATGCGCGCGGGTCAGCGCGTCCAGCGCGCCGAAGGGCTCATCCAGCAGCAGCAC
>JAAFHD010000456.1 GCA_013298245.1 Alphaproteobacteria bacterium | reverse complement strand
GCGCCCCTCACCACTGGCGCGACCTTGATGCCCCCTCCCTCAACCGGCGAATAACCCACAGCGGGTCCAGGGGTCCTTGACCCCTGGCGGGGTGAGGTTTGGAGAGGGGCAGAGCCCCTCTCCAAAGAGCAACCTCCCCGCTACAGCGGCTTCTGCGCGCGCTCGAGCAGGCGGGAGAAGAAGCCTGGTTTCTTGGCGGGCTTGGGTGTTTCGGCGCGTGCGGCTTTGGCGGCCTCGGCGGCTTCGGCGGCCGCGCGGCGGTCTTTGTCGGCGAGCCATTTGTCGAGGCTCATGCCGGCCTTGGCGGCGCGGCGGGCTTCGTAGGCGCGTTGGCCTTCGGTGAGTTTCGACTTGTCCATTCGCGCCTCCTGTTGTGGTTCAGATGGCCTGTTGGCGCGCGGCTGGCAAGCCGTGCATGCTGGGCGCATGGATGCAAAAGTGAAGGCGCATATCTGGGCGGATATGGCGTTGCGGCTGTCGAATTCGGTGGGGCGGCCGGCGGTGCGGCTGCGCAAGGGCGACTTGGATTCCGGTGGGTTCTTGTGTGTGCTGCTGGGTGCGGCGGGCGTGGTCGTGTTGTCCCAGGCGCGCGATGCGGAGGGCCGGCCGGCCTGGATGCGCGGCACGGGGCCGGCGCCGGTGGACCAGGCGGTGGCGGATGCCTATGTGGAGCGCCAGGTGAAGCGTGATCCGGATTTATGGGTGTTGGAGTTTCACGCGCCGGACTTCCTGCCGCCGTTTGAGGCGCGGATGCTGTAGCGCGCGCGACCGGGTCGCAATTGCTGAATTTATATTGTATTCAATCGCCACGTTACTGGGGCGCCTCATTCAAATAGATGATGGGACATGGCCATAGTCTCATTTGACAAAAACGTGATCAGTCATAAAGCTGCCAGACAATCCGGTCGCCCTTGAGCCGGCCCATGCTGGGAGGCTTCAATGGTCACATTCACCGGTGGCGCCAGCTCCGTCGTAGGCCAACCAGGGCTGTACGAATGGAGCGATGTGATCGTCGTTGTCGAGAACAACGTCATCGTCAATTACTTCACCCAGTTTTCCGGCAATGCCCTGCCGAATAGTGGTGCTGATGTCAGCCTCGGCGGCTTCAATGTGCAGCTCACCTCCGGGACGTACAGGCATCTCGGCGGCGCGGTCGGTGCGAATAATCTCAGCCTCGGCGCGGGTGGTGTGTTCACCCAGGGCTTGGGTGGTTTTGCCATCGCCGGCCAGCTGACGAATGATGGCCTGCTGACCATCAACGCCAAGACGACCGTCACCGGCGCCGTCCTCAACAGCCACATCATGACGGTGAACAGCTTCCTGCTGCTGAAGGAAGGCCTGGCGGGCGAGTTCAGCATCGCCGGTGCGGGCGATATGCGCCTGCGTGGTGGCTACCTGACCGGCCATGGTGGCACGGGCACCTTCACCGACCTGTCGAACACCAGCAACATCACCGGCCACGGCGCCATCGGGGCAGATTTCAACTGGGCCGGCTTCCCCTCGGATGGCGGCGCGCTGCGTTTCACCAACATGGCGACCGGCGTGGTCGAGGCGAATGTCGCGGCGCAAACGCTGACCATCATCGGCGTGGCGACGCAGAATGCGGGGACGCTGGCGGCCAGCAATGGCGCGACGCTGCGGCTGCAAGGTGGTTCCTACACCCAGACCGGCACCGGCACGATCAAGGCCTTCGATACCGCCACTGTCGGGCTGTGGAGCACCGTGGTCAGCGGCGGCACGCTGGATGGCACCGGCACCGGAGTGATCGTCAGCGAGCACAACGACACGCGCATCGCCGATGTCACCATCACCGCGACCGCGCGGCTGAATGTCGGCAGCCGGCTCCAGCTTGAGGGGCTGATCACCAACAACGGCAACATCCTCGCCACCAACTCCAACAGCGACACCCGCATCATGGAGGGCGACGCGACGCTGGCGGGCACGGGCAAGTTCCGCCTCTTCGGCGCCTATGACGACCCCGATATCATCGGCAATGCGGCGGGTGCGGTGCTGACCCAGAATGCCGGGCACACGATCGAGGGTGTCGGGCGGATCGTGGGCGGCAACCTGTCGCTGGTGAATGCCGGCACGATCGCCGCCATCCCGGACGCCTACCGGGCGGGTGTCGACACGCTGGTGCTGACGGACCTGGCGAGCATCCGCAACATGGGCATCCTCGAAGCCAGGGGTGCTGAAACCAAGCTTGGTATCTACAGCTCCGGCGTGGTGGATAATGCGGGGGGCACCATCCGCGCCAATGGCGATGGGTCAGCGGTGGGCCTGGGCCGCGGCACCATCATGGGCGGCACGCTGGCGACCACCGGCACCGGCCAGATTTCCTTTGATTTCTTTGATGGCCGGCTGAAGAACATCGAGACGCTGGCCGGCACGCGCATTCTCGCGAATAGCCAGTCGACCTTCGAGGGCTCGATCGTCAATCGCGGGACCATCACCGTCGAAGGGGCCGCGCATTTCGACGGCAATGTGCAGCTCAGCGGCGGGGGCAGCATCGTCATACCGTGGTGGGAATTCGCAATTATCGGCAGGACGGCAGGCTCCGTGCTGACCAATCTGGACAACACCATTCACGGCACCGGGTATATTGCCGGCAACAAACTCAGCGTGGTCAATAGCGGTCTGATCTATGCCGATGCCCATCCCTCCACCAATCCGGATGTGCTGCAGTTCGACCAGATTTCGGGCCTCACGAACACCGGTTTCCTGGAAGCGCGCAACGGCGCGCGGCTGAACATCTACAGCGTGCCGTCGGGTATCGAGAACACTGGCGGCACCATCTTCGCGCGCGGCGATGGCACGCTCGTGGTGATCGGCGCGGTGGTCATGGGCGGCACCATCGGCTCCAGCGGCACCGGCCGGATCGAGGAAATTTCCGGGCTGAAGAACGTGGAAATCCTGGCCGGGACGAATTTCGCCGCACTCGCCACCAAGACCTATGAGGGTGCGATCATCAACCGCAGCGTGATCGCGGTGCATAACCAGATCAGGATCAAGAACACGGAGTTCACCGGCGGCGGCAGTGTGGATCTGCTGGATGCCAGCAAGAGCCTGGTGGGCGATATGGCGGGTTCGGTGCTGACCAACACCAACCA
>JAAFHD010000455.1 GCA_013298245.1 Alphaproteobacteria bacterium | reverse complement strand
CACGGCCCAATCCGATCGCGGCGCCTTGGGTTTTTCCTCGATGGACATCACCCGGCCCGTCGCGTCGAATTCCGCCACGCCATAGCGTTCCGGATCGGCCACGCGATAGCCGAAGACGGTGGCATCACCGCGCCGCGCGCGTTCGCTGGCCGCCTGCATGGTGGCCGGCAGACCGTCGCCATAGATGATGTTGTCACCCAGCGCGAGCGCGGCCGGCCCGCCATCCACGAAGCGCTCGCCGATCAGGAAGGCTTGCGCCAGACCATCGGGCGATGGCTGTTCCGCGTATTCCAGACGGATGCCAAAGGCGCTGCCATCACCCAGCAGGCGCTGGAAAGCGGGCAGATCCTGCGGCGTGGAGATCACCAGAATCTCCCGGATATCCGCCAGCATCAGCGTGGACAGCGGATAATACACCATCGGCTTGTCATAGACCGGCAGCAGCTGCTTCGACGCCGCCAGCGTCATCGGGTGCAGGCGCGAGCCCGAACCGCCCGCCAGAATAATGCCCTTCATGCCTTGGTCCCCAAGCGTTGCCCGGCGTAGTGGCCTTCACGGATCGGGCGCCACCAGGCCTCGTTCGCCAGATACCATTCCACAGTCTGGCGCAGCCCGGTTTCGAAATCGTAGCGCGCGCGCCAGCCGAGTGCGGCCTCCGCACCCGAAGGGTCCATCGCGTAGCGGAAGTCATGGCCAGGCCGGTCGCGCACGAAGGTGATCAGCCGCGCGCGCGGGCCGGCGGGGTCGGGGCGCAGCGCATCCAGTGTCGCGCAGATCGCCTGCACCACTTGCAGATTGCTGCGCTCCTGGCGCGGGCCGATGCAGTAGGTTTCACCAGGCGCGCCGCGGAACAGCGCGAGTGCCAGCGCCTCCGCGTGGTCATCCACATGCAGCCAGTCGCGCACATTCGAACCATCGCCATAGACCGGCAGCGTCTTGCCATCCAGGGCGTTCAGCGTGACCAGCGGGATCAGTTTTTCGGGGAACTGCCAGGGGCCGTAATTGTTCGTCGTGTTCGAGACGAAAGCCGGCAGCCCATAGGTGTGCTGCCACGCGCGCACCAGGTGGTCGGACGCCGCTTTCGACGCGCTGTAGGGGCTGCGCGGATCGTAAGGCGTGGTCGGCCCGAAGGGTGCATCACCGTGATGCAGGGAGCCGAACACCTCGTCGGTGGAGACATGATGGAAGCGGAATGCGGCACGCGCCGCCGGTTCCAGCGCGGCCCAATAGGCGCGCGCCGCTTCCAGCAAAACCTGTGTGCCGACGACGTTGGTGCGGATGAATTCCGCCGGGCCATCGATGCTGCGGTCCACATGGGATTCCGCGGCCAGGTGCATCACATGCGTGGGGCGGTGCGCGGCGAAGGCAGCGTGCATGGCCTCCGCATCGCAGATATCGGCGCGGATATGGATGTGCCGCGGGTTGCGCGCGTGCATCGCTAGCGACGCGGGCGTCGCCGCATAGGTCAGCTTGTCGATGTTGACGATGACCTGGTCGGTCGTCGCCAACAAATGGCGCACCACCGCCGAGCCGATGAAACCAAAACCGCCAGTGATCAGGATCGTCATGCGCAGTGCTTATCGCGCCGGCGGCGGCTGCGAAAGCATCAGCCGCGCAGCAGTGCCGCCAGCGCCGCATCCAGCCCGATGCTGTCGCGCCCGCGCGGTGCCGCATGCGTGCCTGCGGCGGGCTTGGAAAGCCTTAGCGCGACCAGTGCTTCGAGCAGTTTCACGCCGCAGGCGATGCCATCCAGCAGCGGCACCGGCGCGGTCAAGCGCGCGCCCATGCCGGCCATCGCCGCGCCGCCCAGGATGATGGATTCAGCACCTTCCGCGACCATGCCTGCGATCGCGCCCTGCACCTTGGCCGTCACTGCATCGGGGTCGGTCAGCACCTGCTGCGGCGTCGCGTCCACGCCCACCAGGCCCGACACACGCGCCATCACGCCATGGCGCGTGAGCAATTCGCGATAGCTGTCGATGGCGCCGAAGGTCAGCAGGCCGAAGCGCGCGCCCTGCGTCATGGCGACCAGCGCGGCGGCTTCGGTCATGCCGATGACGGGGCAGGGCATCATCTGCCGCGCGGCCTCCAGCGCGGTGTCATGGCTGACGGCTAGCAGCACGCCATCCACCTGGCCCGCGTGGGCGGCCAGCAATTCCAGCATGGCGTGCCCGGCGATCGCGTTCTCCACGCGCGTCGCAATCACTGCCGGGCCGAAGCGCGGCGTGGCGGGAATGATTTCGGTGCCGGGTGCGGCCGCCGCGCGCGCCGCGGCGGCGCAGAGATCGGTGATGCCCTGGGTGGTGTTCGCATTCGCGACGAGGAGTTTCATGCCCCCAGCTTGCCGCCGGCGCATCGGCGCAGCAAGCTTCCGCGCATGCAAACGACCGACACCGCCGCCCTCGACCTGCCCTTCGATTCCGACACCATGCTGGCCGGCCTGCGCCGCTGGGTGGAGACGGAAAGCCCCACCTTCGACGCCGCCGCGGTGAACCGCATGATGGCAGTGGCCGCGCGCGATTTCGCGCTGCTGGGCGCAACCGTGGAGACCATTCCCGGCCGCATGGGCCTCGGCGATTGCGTGCGTGCGCGTTTCCCGCATGCCTCACGCGAGCCGGGTATCCTGGTGCTGGCGCATCTGGATACGGTGCATCCGGTCGGCACGCTGGCGGGCCAGCTGCATTTCCGGCGTGACGGCGCGAAGGCCTTCGGCCCCGGCATCCAGGACATGAAGGGCGGCACCTATCTGGCGATGGAGGCCATGGCGCAGCTTCAGCGCGCGGGTATTTCCACCAGCCGGCCGGTGACGTTTCTGCTGACGTCCGACGAAGAAATCGGCAGCCCGTCCACGCGCGATCTGATCGAGGCGGAGGCATCGCGCGCCGCGGTCGTGCTGGTGCCCGAACCCGCGCGCCCGGATGGCGGTGTGGTCACCGGCCGCTACGCGATCGCGCGCTTCAACCTGCGCACCACGGGGCGGCCTTCGCATGCCGGCGCGCGGCTGGGTGAAGGGCGCAGCGCCATCCGCGAAATGTGCAAGCAGGTCGTCGCGATCGAGGGCATGACCGGCGATGACTGCACCTTCAGCGTGGGCGTTTTCCATGGCGGGCAGTGGGTGAATTGCGTC
>JAAFHD010000454.1 GCA_013298245.1 Alphaproteobacteria bacterium | reverse complement strand
GTCGCCATGCGCAATCGCCGCATCCAGCGCGAAACGCACCGCGCCAGGCGGCGCATTCACCAGGCCCAGCGGCGTGACGGAACCCGGCTCCAGGCCCAGCACCGCGTGCAGTTCATCGGCACTGGCCATCCCCACGCGCGGCCAGCCCGCCGCGCGCGCCAGCGCATTGACCGAGACCTGGCGGTCTTCCTTCAGCGTCGCCAGGAAATACGGCCCCTCGCCCTTGGCAGGCCGCAGGAACAGGTTCTTGCAGTGCAGGCCCGGCATGGTCGCGCGGATCAGGGCACTTTCCGCCACGGTGAAGACGGCGACGTGTTCGCAGGTTTGGTGCGCAATGCCCGCGGCATCCAGTGCGGCGAATAATTCCATCAGCGGCGGCGGAAGCGCTCGACGGCGGCGACGAGTGCGGTGCGCACGCCAGGTTCCAGCGCTGAATGCCCGGCATCGGGCACGATGGTCAGCCGCGCGCGCGGCCAGGCGTTCGCCAGGTCGAAGGCGGTCTCGGTCGGGCAGACCATGTCGTAGCGGCCCTGGATGATCTCCGCCGGGATGTTGGCGATGCGATGCATGCCGGCCAGCAGCCCGCCCGGCCCCAGGAACAGCTTGTGCGCGAAGTAATGCGCCTCGATCCGCGCAAGCCCGAGTGCGGTGCGGTCCTGCGCGAAGCTGGCCACCGTGTCGGGGCTGGGCAGCAAGGTGGAGCAATTGCCTTCATAGGCCGACCACACGCGGGCCGCGGGCAGATGCACCATCGGGTCGGGGTCGGTCAGGCGTGTGAGGTATGCGCTGAGCAGATCGGCGCGCTCGGCCTGCGGGACGTGTTCGGCGAATTGCGCCCAGGCATCGGGGAAGATGCGGCGCAGGCCGTAGAGGAACCAATCGACCTCCTCATCGCGGCCCAGAAACACGCCGCGCAGCACCGCGCCGATCACGCGTTCGGGATGCGCCTGCGCATAAGCCAGCGCCAGCGTGGAACCCCAGGAACCACCGAACAGCAGCCACTTCTGGATGCCCAGGAAATTCCGCAGCAGTTCGATATCCTGCACCAGATGCGGCGTGGTGTTGGCGCGCAATTCGCCCAGCGGCTTGGACCGCCCCGCCCCGCGCTGGTCAAAGATGATCAGCCGCCAATGCCCGGGGTCGAAGAAACGCCGATGCACCGCACCAGCACCCGCACCCGGGCCGCCATGCAGGAACAGCACAGCCTCGCCATTCGGGTTGCCGACCTGCTCCCAATACATGGAATGACCGTCGGACAGCGGCAGGTAGCCCGTCTCGAACGGTGCGATATCGGGGAAGAGGTCGCCACGGGGCATGGCCGCTTTATCCATCGCCGCGCGTCAGGTTTCAACAGTCTCGCGCATCATCGATTCAGGGCTTTCGGCGGCGCGGCCCACGGCCTATCCTGAGCGGCAAGCATGGGAAACGACGCCACCCCCGAAGGCAGCACCGCGCGCGGCGCCAAGCCGGGCATGGTGGTGTGTGCCATCTGCTCGACGGAAAGCCGCCAGTCCGGCTTCCGCGCGACCGCGCCTGAGCAGGCGCCTGATCTCGATTTGCGCCCGGGCGAACCCCTGCGCGGGTCCATCGCGCATTGGCTGCAGCAATGCCCGCGTTGTGGGTATGCGGCACCCGATATCCGGGAGGCACGGCCCTCGGCCGAACGCGTGGTGGCGGCGGCACCCTTTCGCGCACTGGTGAATGACGCGGCCACACCCGCATTGTCGCGCCGCTTCCTGGCCTGGGCGCATGTGCTGGAAGAAACCGGCGCGCTGCACGAAGCGGCCGAGGCCATGCTGCAAGCCGCCTGGACCGCCGATGATTTGAACCGCGGGGACCTCGCGCGCAGTTGGCGCATGGAAGCCGTGGCGCTATGGCGCAGCGGCCCAGCGCTGGATGCCGAACAGCGCCTGCGCGTGATCGACGCGCTGCGCCGCGCGGAGAACTGGGACGCCGCCCATGGCGCGATCGAAGCCATGGCGCGCGAGCATCTGGCCGAACCCGCGCGCCAGGTGCTGGTGCTGGAAGCGCGGCTGGTGGAGGCGGGGGATGCGCGCCGCCACACCGTGGCCAGTGCGCTGCCGCCGCCCTTGCGCCGGCCGCATGCGGCGCATCAGAAGATCATCGGGCGCGGCAGCATGTTCGGGTGGTTGAAGCGCCTGTTCCGCCGTTAGCGCAATCGCGCGACGATGAAGGCAACGATGTCGCGGGTCACCTGCGGGCCTTCGGGTTCATGCAGCAGATCGTGCAGGGCCACGGGGTAGGTCCGCAGCGTCTTGTCCCGGCTCGCGGCCAGCCTGACCAGATCAGCACTGCCGGCAGGGTCGGTCACGCGGTCGGCCTCGCCATGCAGAACCAGGATCGGCGCGGAGATTTGGCCAAGCCGCGGCTGCACGCCAACGATGCCCCCGAGGATCGTGGCCACCGTGCGCGCGGGCAGCTTGGCCCGGCTCAACAACGGGTCAGCGGCCATGGCGGTGCGCGCGGCGGCTTCGCGAACCACCTCGTGCTCATTGACGGCGTCGAGGCCAAGGCCAGGTGCGAAGGCCGACAATGTGCCGACCACCGTGCGCGCCACCGCGCCCGCCGATGCTGGTGGGCGCAGCGCCGCGCTGGAGATGACCGCGCCTGCGATGCCGCGGCCGGGCTGATCCAGCAGGTATTGCGTGACGACCAGCCCGCCCATGCTGTGGCCATGCAGGAAGACCGGCACGCTTGGGTTGCGCCGCGCGGCCTCGAGGACGGCGCGGTCGATATCGCCGACCAGCTGGGCGACGGAATCGATCCGCTGGCGCGCCCCGCCAGACCCCGCATGGCCGCGATGATCCTGCGCATAGACCGCGATGCCGACCTGGTTGAGTGCGCGCGCCAGGCCATCATAGCGCCGCGCGTGGTCATGGATGCCGTGCACGATGACGATGGCGCCGCGCACCGGGCCATTCGCCGGTTTCCACTCATAGGCCTGCAGGCAGTTGCCGTCGGCGGCGCTGGAACGGTAGGGCGTGAATACCGTCGCGGCATCGCTGGCGGCCGGCGGGGCGGGATCGTTGCACGGCCCCGGCGCGCCCCCCCGACCGACCGCGTATGCCACGCCCGCGCCGAGAATGACGGCGGCCAGGCCGGCGATGGCGAATGT
>JAAFHD010000453.1 GCA_013298245.1 Alphaproteobacteria bacterium | reverse complement strand
ACGCCGTCTCGGTGCAGACAGACGCCAGGAGGATATTGGCGCAATGTGCGCCGCTCGCTCCGGTCTTGGAAATGATGGCGGCCCCCACGGACGCCGAGGCTGCGGTAGCAGACGTCACCGCGAAGATCAGCGACGGGTTGTGGTTCCAACCGTCCTGGCCGCCGCCGCCGTTGCCGCCATTGCCGCCAATGCCGCGCGCGGCGTCGCCGCCATCCCGGCCATTGGTGCCTGGCAAGCCGTTGCCGTTGCCGTCGCCAATCAGCTCGGGGTTGTCCGGCCAGCGCTGGCCGGCACCGCCTGTGGTGCCCTGGGTGCCGATGGTCAGGCCATTCATGCTGCCGCCGAGGGTGCCGATGCCCCCCCGACCGCCAACCGCGCTGTTGCCCAGCATGCTGACGCTGTTCAGCGTGGCCGAGGCGCCGCCATTGATGAAGATCGCGCCGCCAAGGCCCGCACCACCGCCCGAACCGGCCCCGCCCACGGAGCGGAAATTCTGCCAGGTGCCGTTGGACGCGATGAGGGAGCCGCTTTCCACGATATACCCGCCGGCGCGGTTGCCGCGCTGGTCACCGGTGATGACCGAGGTGCCGTTGACCAGCATCTGCGCGCTGGCCACGCCCGGGACCGCGGCCAGGAGCAGGCCCTGGAGCAGCATGGCATTGCGGCGGCGGGCGGCACGGTTGCGACGTGAGGGGGTTGGGCGCTTGCCCCAAAAATGCGTCATGTCTCGAAAATCCTGCGTCTGGCGATGCTCACAAATTAGTGAGGCCTCAGAAGCCGAACTATGCGATAGGCGCATTCATCTGATCGAAATGGGTTTCGCTGGAAGCTGATTGATTCGCGTTTGGCATAGCGGCCGAGCCTGGGCGCGGGATGCGCGGCGCTTGGCTTACGTCGCGTTCGGCCGGTTCGATGCACGCGGAATCGAGCTAGTGTTGGCCATCTCCTCGAACTCCAAATGGCCGAGACAACTGATGGTCGGGTGTTGTCGCTTCGGCTTGTCGAAGCGTTCGATGGCGTCGAACTCATCGCCGCCCGCCCGCTCGCGCGGATCGCAGATGCGGCCGCGTATCCGTCCAGTGGCCAGCGATGAGACGAAGCTCTCCATAGCCGCGTGGTTCCACACATCGCCAGACCGGCTCAGCGAGCATGTCACGCCGCGCACGGCCATCAGGCGCTGGAATTGCTCGCTGCCATAATGCTTGGTCTTAACCCGCCTTGGCCGCGCGCGCGGGTTCCAGTCTGGCGACATTGGACGCGACCACGCCGCCTTCGCCCGCGGCCAGCACATGCGCCCCCCAGGCATCCAGCGCGGCCTTCCGTTCGGCCGCGAATTCGCCTTTCTGATAGATCGCGGCAACGCCCTTGATGGTGCCCTGCACATGGTTCAGCAGCCGGTCCGCGACATGCGGCGCGAAGCCCGCGCCGGCCAACCAGGTCACGCCACTGCGCCGGAAGTCATGCAGCACCCAAGCCGGCACCGCTTCGCTATCCGCTTCGGCCAGTTCGGCGGCGATCGCTGTATCCAGCTTGCGCTTCACCCATGAATGCGTGGTCACGGGGCGGTTGCCGGCAATGCCGAAAACGCGTTGTTCGGCGGGAGGCAGCTTGCCCGGCTGCGTATCGACCGACATCTGGCGCAGCAGGTCGCGCGCTGGTGCCGACAGATGCACCAGATGCGGCTTGCCATTCTTGGTGCGGCTGCCCGGCTGCGTCCAGGCGGACATGTCGGCTGCAACCTCCCCCCAGGTCATGTCAGTGACTTCCTCGCGCCGTGCGAGTGTCAGCAGGGCGAAGCGCACCAGCGGGCCATAGGGTGATGGCAGGGTGCCGGCGGCACGCCACACCAAGCCCACTTCATCGGCGTCCAGCGCCCTTTCACGCGGCTTGTCGCGGCCAGGGGCTGGCGCGCTGGCCCAAGGGTTGTCCTGCCCGGTGGGCAGGCTTCCGCGGCCGGCGGCCCATCGCCACATCGCGCGGGCATAGT
This sequence comes from Alphaproteobacteria bacterium, assembly GCA_013298245.1. Lineage (GTDB taxonomy): Bacteria > Pseudomonadota > Alphaproteobacteria > Acetobacterales > Acetobacteraceae > Rhodovarius. Next base: position 1,090 of record JAAFHD010000453.1, on the reverse strand, counting down.
CGCGCACGCGGCGCGCGGTGGTTTCGCCGGCCAGGCCTGCCGCGTCCACCACGGTCGCTACATCGCGGCGCCCCACCTGCTGGGCTGGTGTATCGGCAATGGGGGCAAGATGCTGGCGCAAGCGGCTCAATACATCGCGGCGCGTGGCGGGGCGCAGCTTGGCAACGTGTTTGTCAGCGTAGAGGTCAATCAGTGCGCGCACGGTGAAGGCCTGTTCCTTGGCGCGCGCCAGTTCGGCTTCGCGCGCCGCCCGCGCATCAGCTTCGGCCTGTTGCCGCGCGGCCAGCACGGCGGCCCGGGCAGCCTTGCGTTCGGCGTTCGGGTCAGAACCCGCCTTGGTCCGCGCCTTGAGCGCACCTGCCGCCGTCCGCGCATCATCGACGGAATGGCTTTCCGGGGTGCCGATGGTCACTGACTGCGAGGGGAAGCGCCGGCCAGTGGCGGGGTCCAGGCCACGCGGCTTGAAATCAAACCGCCACGTCTGGCCGGTGGGGTTCGTGACCAGCGCCAGGCCGCGGCATTCGCTATCGCCGATCACCAGGCGCTGGCCCGTGCCGCGCCTGCGCCACGCGGCTTCGACACTCGCCTTGGTCAGCTTCGCCGGCCCTTCGCGCAGCACCAGCATCCTTCGGTTCCGTCCTTCGGTTGATTCTCTGACCGGACATTGACCGGACGTTTAGGACGAAAGCAAGCGGAATTTATGGGAGGTAAGCGGGAGCGAGTTGCTCAAGTTCGACCCATATACTGTTCCTTATCAGCATACTAACGGGGTTTAGCGGAAGGTGGCGTAAGTTCGACCTTCGGTTTTGTAAACCGAAGGTCGGGGGTTCGATCCCCTCACCCGGCATATCCGCCTCAGAAGATGAAATCCGTCTCCTGGAATAGCGTCACGCCATAGACCAGGATGCGGTCCGCCCCGATCGTCAGCTGCCCATTGCCGCCGCCATAGAGGAAGCCCGGCGTGATCGCGGCAAAGTTCAGGCCCATCCCTGTCAGGTCAATCTTCGCACCATCTGCGCGGTTGAAGCCGCTGATCTGGTCGAAGCCCCAGCCCGCCTCGGCATAGATGAAACGGTCCGCCCCGCCATAG
>JAAFHD010000452.1 GCA_013298245.1 Alphaproteobacteria bacterium | reverse complement strand
CGACGCTCTTCCGATCTCCCTGTCCTTCGCGATCATGCCCTTCGAGGGGGTTTTGCAGCCCGGCATGGTCGAGGCCTACGACATGCTGCTGAACCTGGCGTTAACGCTGCCGATGCTGGCGGTGACGGTGCGCCGCCTGCATGACCGCGACCGGGTGGGGTGGTGGGCGCTGTTATTGGTGCCCTTCACCTGGTTTTCCTTCTTCCCGCCGGAGCATGGCGACCCCTGGGCGGTGCTGTTCTTCCCGGCCGTGTTTGGTTTGCTGATCTTGCTGATCTTGCTGGCCTCGGTCGGCACGGATGGCGCGAACCGGTTTGGCGAAGACCCGCTGCCGCCAGCCGTGTGATGGTTCCAGAATCCGCCGGGGCATGCGATCAACACAATCATCTTGCGCGAGGCCGTCATGGGTTTTGTTGATGCTGTCCGGTCCTGTCTGCACAACTACTTCCGGCTGCGCGGGCGCGCGCCGCGGTCGGAGTTCTGGTGGTTCTGGCTGTTCTGCATACTGGTGTCGATTGTCGTCGCATTGCTTGAAGAGTTGCTGATTGATCCGGCGCCGGCCGGGAGCGACACGCTGGGATGGTTCATGCACAGGGCGGATGCAGGCTCCGGTTGGCTTGGCATCGTCGTCAACTTCCTGCTGATCGTCCCGACCATCACGGTCTGGGTGCGCCGGATGCATGACCTCAACCGCACGGGGTGGTGGATCCTGCTGCCGTTGCCCTTGGTCTTGGTGGCGGCTTTCGGGGGCGCGCTCGGTGCGTATTGGCTCCTGGCGATCTGTGGGCTTGGCGCGTTGGTCCTGTGCATCGTGTTGCTGGTCTGGCTGTTCCTGCGCGGCACGCGCGGCCCGAACCACTATGGCGAAGACCCGCTGGCGCCGCCTGACGCCGTTTGACCCGACCACGCCGCGGCCCCTAAGCTCACGCGAAGCGGCGGAGGCAGTCGATGTCATTTCGGATAGCGTGGGGCGGCAGGACGGCACTGACCGCCCTCCTGGCTGGCGTCGTGTTTGGCCTGCTGCCGCTTGCCGCCCAGGCGCAAGGCAATGAAGCCTGCGGCCATGAAGGCCAGATCCGTTCCCTGAATTCCGAGCGCCGGACCGAAATGGTTCTGGTCAATGACGGGACGCGCCCCTTCACCTTGTATTGGTTGGATTTCCAGGGCCGACGCCGCGCCTATGCCACGGTCGCACCAGGCCAGACGCATGTGCAGCCGACCTTCTCGGCGCATGTCTGGGTGCTGGTGGGGCCGGCCGGCAATTGCCTGATGCTGCTGGTGAATGAGCGCTTCCGGCGGACCATTCGGGTGGCCGACAATTCCCAGGGTTGGCAGTAGCGCGCCCGCTACGCCGCCTTCGGGTAGAGGCTGAGGAAGTTTTCGGTGGTGATGCGCGCCATTTCGGCCACGGGCAGACCCTTCACGCCGGCCAAAGCCGCCAGGGTATGCGCGGTATAGGCCGGCTCGCAGCGTTTTCCGCGCAGCGGCACGGGTGCCAGGAAGGGGCTGTCGGTTTCGACCAGCAGGCGGTCCAGCGGCACATCGGCGGCGATGGCGCGCAATTCCTCGCTTTTCGGAAAGGTCAGGATGCCGGAGAGGGAGATATACCCGCCGAGCCCCAGCGCAGCTTCCGCCAACCCGCGGCCTGAGGAAAAACAATGCAATAAAAATGGAAAGGCGCCATCGGCATGTTCTTCGCGCAGAATGGCGGCCACGTCGTCATCGGCGTCGCGGGCATGGATGCACAGCGGCAGGCCGGTGGCGCGGGCGGCGCGGATGTGGCGGCGGAAGCCTTCCTGCTGCACCGGGCGCGGGGATTTGTCGTAGAAATAGTCCAGGCCTGATTCACCAATGCCGATCACGCGCGGGTGGTCGGCCAGGGTGATGATCTCCTCCACCGTGGGCATGGGTGGTTCGCCCGCCTGGTGCGGGTGGACGCCGACCGTGCACCACACATGCGGCGCGAAGCGTTCCGCGATCGCCTTGACGGTGGCGGCCTGGGAAGCGCGGGTGCCGATCGTGACCAGGCGCGTCACCCCGGCGGCCAGGGCGCGGGCGACGATGTCGGGCTGTTCCTCGGGCTTGAAGTGGTCGAGGTGGCAATGGCTGTCGGTGATCATGCTGCCGCCGATGCGTGCAAACGTGAATCGGCGGTCATCACGCCAACACCTTGGCAAAGAGTGGCGCCGGGGCGGGCAGCGCCGTGCCGGCGGGCAGCGGCGAGGCCAGGGAAGCGAAGCCGCGCTGGTCCTCTGGCACGCCCAACTGGTCCAAAAGCTTGGCCATGGTCCCGGGCATGAAGGGCTGCAGCAGGGTGGCGAAAACCCGCAGCGCGTCATGCAGGTTGCGCAGCACGGCCGCCATGCGATCGGGGTCGGTCTTCTTCAGCGCCCAGGGGGCTTCACGGGTGATATGGGCGTTGGCTTCACGGATCACTTCAAAGACCGCCTCTAACCCATTGTGAAATTCCTGACGCTCCATGCGGGCGGCCATGGTGGCGGGCAAAGCGGCCAGCAGCGCTGCGAAGGCGGGCTCGGTCGGTGCGGCGGGTGCTGGCAGCCGCGCCTCGCAATTCCGGGCCAGCAGGGACAGCACGCGGTTGGCCAGATTGCCCAGCGCATCGGCCAATTCGCCGTTCAGGCGGTTGACCAGCGCCTTGCGGCTGAAATCGCCATCCTGGCCGAAGGGCACCTCGCGCAGCAGGAAATAGCGCACGGCGTCCAGGCCGAATTCATCGACAAGTGCCACAGGATCAATGACATTGCCCAAGGATTTGCTGATTTTCTGGCCCTCATTGGTCCACCAGCCATGGGCGAAGACGCGGCCTGGCAAGGGCAGCCCAGCGCCCATCAGGAAGGCCGGCCAGTAGATCGCGTGGAAGCGCAGAATGTCCTTGCCGACGAAGTGGATATCGGCCGGCCAGTAGCGCCACAAACCTTCAGGATCAGTGGGATATCCGGTAGCGGTGATGTAATTTGTCAGCGCATCCAGCCACACATACATGATATGCGATGAATCGCCCGGCACAGGCACGCCCCAGGCGAAGCTGGTGCGCGAGATCGACAGGTCCCGCAGGTCGGACTTCACGAAGGCGATCACCTCATTGCGGCGCGTCGCGGGCAGGATGAAGTCGGGGTGG
>JAAFHD010000451.1 GCA_013298245.1 Alphaproteobacteria bacterium | reverse complement strand
CTTTGGGGCCAGCCGATGTGGGGCACCTGGTGGGTGTGGGATGCGCGGCTGACCAGCGTGCTGGTGCTGTTCTTCCTGTGGGTGGGGCATGCGGCGCTGACGCGCGCGTTTGACGACCCGGACCGCGGCGCGCGCATGGGCGCGATCCTGGCGCTGATCGGCGCCGTCAACATTCCCATCGTGAAGTTCAGCGTGGATTGGTGGAACACCCTGCACCAGCCTGCGTCGGTGACGCGGTTGGACAGCCCGGGGCTGCATGTGGATATTCTCTACCCGCTGCTGGTCAACGCGCTGGGGTTCACGCTGGCCTTCATGGCGCTGGCCTTGGCGGCGACGCGGGCGGGGCTGATGGAACGGCGGGTGCGGGCGTTGCAACTGGCGGCCGCGCGGAAGGCTGAACCGCAATGACGTGGCATTGGTGGCATGTGACGCTGTCCTGGGGCGCGGTGATCGCCGGGTTTGTGGGCGTGACCTGGGTCATCATGGCGCGCGCGCGTGCGGCGCGCCGGCGCCTGGCGGTTTTGGAAAAGCGATGACCCGCAAGCGCCGCCGCCTCTACATCCTGTTGCTATGCGCGATCGGGCTTGGCACCGCCACAGCGCTGACGCTGACGGCGTTTCAGGACAACCTGGTCTTCTTCCGCAGCCCGTCCGACATTGTCGCTGAAGCGCCGCCGCCTGGCCGCAATTTCCGCCTGGGCGGCCTGGTGGAACAAGGCAGCGTGGAGCGCCTGACCGGCCAGGATGGGCGCCCCAAAATCACCTTCCGCGTCACTGACGGCAACAACGCCATCAGCGTGCAGTTCAGCGGCGTGCTGCCCGACCTGTTCCGCGAGGGCCAGGGCGTCGTCACGCTGGGCCAGATGGGCCCGGGCAACATCTTTATGGCGCGCGAAGTGCTCGCGCGGCACGATGAGAACTACATGCCGCCCGAAGTCGCCGATGCGCTGCGCCGTTCAGGCCATTGGAACCCCGCCAGCGGTGATCCGCCGCCCGCCAGCCAGTGGAACACGCTGGAACCGCGGCGCCAGGGCAGCTAGGCTTCAGCATGATTCCAGAACTCGGCCATTTCGCCCTCGCCATGGCACTTGCCCTTGCGGTCGCGCAAACCATCCTGCCGCTGCTTGGCGCGCAACGGAGGGATGCGCGGCTGATGGCCATGGCCGTGCCCTTGGCCAATGGCGTGCTGCTGGCGGTGCTGACGGCCTTTGCGGCGCTGACCGTCAGTTACGCGGTGAACGACACCTCGGTTCTGAACGTTGTGCAGAACAGCCACAGCGCCAAGCCGATGCTCTACAAAATCACCGGCGTCTGGGGGAACCATGAGGGTTCCATGGTGCTGTGGGTGCTGGTGCTGGCGATTTGCGCGGGCGCCGTGGCGGGCTTCGGGCGCGAATCGCCCAGCGCCTTGCAGGCGCGCGTGATCGCGGTGCTGGGCAGTATTGGCGCGGGCTTCCTGCTGTTCATTCTGCTGACGTCCAACCCCTTCGACCGCGTGTGGCCGCCGCCGCCCGATGGGCAGGGGCTGAACCCGCTGTTGCAGGATATCGGCTTGGCCCTGCATCCGCCGCTTCTCTACATGGGTTATGTCGGCACCGCGGTGACCTTTGCCTTTGCCATCGCGGCGCTGATCGAGGGCCGCGTGGACGCGGCCTGGGGCGCCTGGGTGCGGCCCTGGGCGCTGGCGTCGTGGGCCTTCCTGACCATGGGCATCGCGCTGGGGTCCTGGTGGGCCTATTACGAGCTCGGCTGGGGCGGTTACTGGTTCTGGGACCCGGTGGAAAACGCATCCCTGATGCCATGGCTGGCCAGCACCGCGCTGCTGCACTCCGCCATCGTCGTGGAAAAACGCGGCGCGCTGAAAATCTGGACCGTGCTGCTGGCGCTGCTGGCCTTCGCGCTGTCCATGTTGGGCACCTTCCTGGTGCGCTCCGGCGTGCTGAATTCGGTGCACACCTTCGCCGCTGACCCGGCGCGCGGCGTGTTCATCCTGGGTATGCTGGGCGTCTATGTCGGCGGCGCGCTGGCGCTGTTCGCCTGGCGCGCGCCGGGCATGACGCCGCAAGGCTTTTTCGCGCCGCTGTCGCGCGAGGGAATGCTGGTGCTGAACAACCTGCTGCTGTGCTGCATCTGCGCTGTGGTGTTCGTGGGCACGCTCTACCCGCTGTTCCTGGACCTGCTGACGGACCGGTTGATCTCCGTAGGCCCGCCCTTCTTCAACCTGGCCACCTTGCCATTGGCGCTGCCGCTGATCGCCGGCATGGCGCTAGGCCCGCTGATGCCCTGGAAACGCGCCGAGCTCTGGCCGGTCGTGCAGCGCCTTTGGTGGGTCGCGATTGTCGCCCTCGGCGCCTTCGCGCTCGCCATGGCCATCGCCGGCCAGAAATTCTGGCCCGCACTCGGCTTCGCCGCCGGCATGTGGCTCATCGCCGCAGCACATGCCGATGTGCTGGAACGCATCGGCGCGTTCCGCGTGCCCGTCCGCACCGCCCTTGCCCGCGCCCGCGGCCTGCCACGCGCCGCCTGGGGTGCGGCCATCGCGCACGCCGGCATGGGCGTCACCGCACTCGGCATCGCCGGCATGGGCCTGGCCACCGAAACCCTGGTCGGCGTCCGCCCCGGAGAAACCACACGCTTCGCCGGCTACGAATGGCGCCTGGACCAGGTGCGCGACTACCAAGGCCCCAACTGGACCGCACGCCGCGCCGAAATCACCCTGCTGGTGGACGGCCGCGAAGTCATGCGCATGGCACCACAACGCCGCTTCTTCCCGATCGGGCGCACCACCACCACCGAAGCCTCAATCCGCACCAACCTGGTGCGCGACCTCTACGCGGTGCTCGGCGAGGAACGCGACGGCCAAGCGGTGCTGCGCCTGCACCACAACCCACTCGCCCCCTGGATCTGGATCGGCGCCTTCATCATGGCACTCGGCGGCGGCATTTCGCTGTCCGACCGCCGCATCCGCATCGCCGCCCCCAGCCGCAAAGCCGCAGCCCTCCCCGCATGAGCACCATGAACCGACGCCTGCTGTTGGCCGCGCCACTCGGCCTCGCCGCCGCGGGCGGCTTCGGCTTCTGGTACATGCTGGCCGGCCTGCAAGACGGCAGCTTCAACCCGCGCAGCGTGCCCTCCGCCCTGCTGGGCCGGGCCCCACCCGAATTCACCCTG
>JAAFHD010000450.1 GCA_013298245.1 Alphaproteobacteria bacterium | reverse complement strand
AGGCGTCGCTGGTCTCGCGCGAGGTGATCGCCGATTCCGTGGAACTGACCATGCGCGGCCATTGCTATGATGCGATGGTGGGTCTGGGCGGCTGCGACAAGACGCTGCCCGGCCTGATGATGGTGATGCTGCGGCTGAACGTGCCGAGCGTGTTTCTCTACGGTGGCTCCATCATGCCGGGGAAATTCCGCGGCAAGGATGTGACCGTGCTGGACGTGTTCGAAGCCGTCGGCACGCATGCCGCGGGCAATATGTCGGATGCCGATCTGGAAGAACTTGAACAGCACGCCTGCCCGGGTGCGGGCGCCTGCGGCGGACAGTTCACCGCCAACACCATGGCCTGCATTTCCGAGGTGATTGGCCTGGCGCTGCCGCATTCCGCCGGCGCCCCCGCGCCGGATGAGGAGCGCGACCAATGGGCCTATAATTCCGGCCGCGCGGTGGTGGATCTGATCCGCAGCCAGTTGCGTCCGCGCGACATTGTCACCCGCAAGGCGCTGGAAAACGCCGCCCGCATCGTGGGCGCCACCGGCGGTTCCACCAACGCGGCCCTGCACTTGCCCGCGATCGCCCATGAAGCCGGCATCGACTTCCCGCTCGAGGAAGTCGCGCGCCTGATGCGCGACACGCCGCATATCGCCGACCTCAAGCCCGGCGGCCGCTATGTGGCACTGGACGTGCACAACATCGGCGGCGTGCCGGTCATCATCAAGGCGCTGCTGGATGGCGGCTTGCTGCATGGCGATTGCCTGACCGTCACCGGCAAGACGCTGGCCGAAAACCACAAGGACATCGCCTTCCCGACGAACCAGGATGTGGTGCGCCCCGTCTCCAACCCGATCAGCAAGATCGGCGGCGTGGTGTCGCTGTTCGGCAACCTGGCCCCCGACGGCGCCATCGTGAAAATCGCCGGCATGCAGAAGCTGCGGTTCGAGGGCACCGCACTGTGCTTCGATTGCGAGGAAGACGCCTTCGCCGCCGTCGAAGCCCGTGCCTACAAGCCGGGCGATGTCATCGTCATCCGCTACGAAGGCCCGCGTGGTGGGCCTGGCATGCGCGAGATGCTGTCCACCACGTCGGCCATCTACGGCCAGGGCATGGGCGACAAGGTGGCGCTGATCACCGATGGGCGATTCAGTGGCGCCACGCGCGGCTTCTGCATCGGCCATGTCGGGCCGGAAGCGGCGGTGGGTGGCACGATCGGACTGCTGAAGAATGGCGACAAGATCATCATCGACGCGCAGGCCGGCACCATCGATGTGTCGCTGTCCGAGGATGAACTCGCCAAGCGCCGCGCCGAATGGAAGCCGCGTTCGCACAACTTCAATTCCGGCGCGCTGTGGAAGTATGCGCAACAGGTCGGCCCCGCGCGGTATGGCGCGGTGACGCAGCCGGGTGCGAAGGCGGAAACGCACACCTACGCCGATATCTGATGGACGCTCGGCGGGCATGGGCGGTATTCTCCGCCCATGCCCGATACGCCGCTGGTCGATATCGCCATCCCCGTTGACGCCGCCGCCGCTGAGGCGCTGCGCGATGAACGCCTGCGCGGCCTGGTCGGCGCCTATCTCAGCCGCATGCTGCATGACGACACGGCGAAAAACATCGCCGACGCAGCCGACGCCATGCGCACCGACGCAGCACGCCGCGGCCTGACCGACGCGCTGCTCGACGCCGAACTCGCCGCCTACAACGCCGAGCGTCGCACCCAAGGCGGGCATTGATCGTCTTCGATGTCTCGACCCTGGTCGGTGCGGCAATGCGGCGCGATGGCGTGCCTGCGCAAGCCCTGCGCCGCGCCACCACCCATGACCGCATCGCCATCTCAACCCCGCTGATCGAAGAATTGGTGGGCGTGCTGCACCGCCCACGCCTGGCGCGCTTCGTGGACCCGATGCTGCGCGCGGAACTGATCTTCCGGATGCTGCGGCAAGGCGTGATGTTCTCACCGCGGCAGCCCGTCACGGATTGCCGTGATGCGAAGGATAATCTCTATCTCGAACTCGCGCTGGAGTGCGGCGCACACAGCATCGTCAGCAGCGATGACGACCTGCTTTGCCTCTCACCATGGCGTGACATCCCGGTGCTACGCCCGGCCGAATACCTCGCGACCTGACCGCGTTACGCTTCTTCACCACAACCGTCGCAATCGGGCCACAAATCCCGCTATGATCCGCTTTCACGCGCGACACCCCGCGCGCGAGACGGAGGCCGCCATGCGCCGCATCCTGCCCATTCTTCTCCTCGCGACCGGGCTCTCGGCCTGCGCGGTCTATCCTGATGGCACCATCGCCCCCGTGCCGGTCGCGGTGGCGCCGGCGCCGTATTATGTCGCGCCGCGCCCGGTCTTTGTCGGGCGGCCATGGGGCTGGGGGCCGCGCCCGTATTATGGGCGGGGCTGGGGCTATCGCCGCTGGTAGCTCAGCGCCCTTCGCGCCAGCGCAAATGATCCTCGATCAACGGCAACCCGCGCGGCGCCAATAGCGGCCCGCGCAGCCTGACGCCGATCGCCGGGCCTTCGGGCATCGGCAATGTCAGCGTCGCGTCCAGCGTGTCGCGCGCGGCGTCCCAGGTGCCGCCCACGCGCGCCTCTCCGGCAGACCATGCCAGCACACCCGCGCCCAGGCGGAACTGCCCGCGCGCGGCGGTGAACGGCAGCGCCAGGCGTGAGAACGCGGTCGTGCCGGTGCTGACCGCATCCAGCGCCGCCAGCGACGGGTCCGGCGCATCGCCCGCCACCACCAGGGCCGGCAGGTCCAGGCCCTCCAGCGTGCCATCGGCCAGCACCACCTCGCCCTGCCCGCCCAGGCCCACCAGCCAGGACTGCGCGCCGCGGCCCGAGGTGGTCAGTTGCAGCCCGGCATCCACGCGCATCGCACCCAGCGGCACTTGCGCCAGTGTGGCGTCCAGGCGCACGGCGTCGGTGGTCCAGGCCAGGCGGCCGGTGGCGCGGCCGGTGCCGATGGTGGTCTCGGGCAGGGTCAGCGCCATGCCGGCGGCATCGCCCGCCAGGGCCAGGCGCAGCGCGGTCAGCGGCGGCAGGCCAGGTGCCTCCAGCCGGTCCAGCGTGATGCCCAGCTGCACCGCCAGCGGCGGCAGCGGCAGGTCGGGCCAGGCGGCGCCGTCCACCAGCACCAGGCGCTCGGCGGCCAATTCGCCGCTGAGCCGCCCTTCGGCCA
>JAAFHD010000045.1 GCA_013298245.1 Alphaproteobacteria bacterium | reverse complement strand
TCACCGTCGGCATCATCTCCGCCCGCGGGCGCGAAATCGGCGCCGGTCCCTTCGACGACTTCATCCAGACCGATGCCGCCATCAACCCCGGCAATTCCGGCGGCCCGGTGTTCAACCTGGCCGGCGAAGTCATCGGCATTTCCACCGCCATCTATTCTCCCTCCGGCGCCAATGCCGGCATCGGTTTCGCGACCCCTTCGGATCTCGCGCGCCCCGTCATCGAACAGCTGCGCCGCGACGGGCGCGTCGAACGCGGCTGGCTCGGCGTGTCGGTGCAGGACCTGGTGCCGGAAGACCCGCGCCGCGGCCTGCGCGCCGTGCAGGTGACCGATGTGGTGCGCAACGGCCCCGCCGCGCGCGGCGGCCTGCGCGCAGGCGATGTGGTCACCGCCGTGAATGGCGAGCGCACCGAATCATCGCGCACGCTGGTCCGCTACGTGGCAGCCTTGCCGCCCGGGCAATCCGTGCGGCTGACGGTCACGCGCGAGGGGCGCCCCCAGGAATTGACGGTCCAGGTCGGGCGACGCCCACCCGGGCCGGGCTGAACACGGCGAAGCCGGGATTAGGAAGGACAAAAACAATGCGTATTCTGCTGGTGGAGGACGACGCCGAGGTCGCTCGCTTCGTCAAGAAAGGCCTGCAGGAAGCAGGCCATAACGTCGAACACGCGCCGAACGGCCGTGACGGCCTGTTCCTGGCCGCGTCCGAACAATTCGACCTGCTGGTGCTGGACCGCATGCTGCCAGGCGGCGTGGACGGCGTGCGCATCGTCGAAACGCTGCGCCAACAGGGCAACCGCACGCCGGTGCTGTTCCTGTCGGCTTTGGGTGCGGTGGATGAACGCGTGAAGGGCCTGAAGGCGGGCGGCGATGACTACCTGGTGAAGCCCTTCGCCTTCGCCGAGTTGTTGGCGCGCGTCGAAGCGCTGGCACGGCGCCCTTCGGTGGACGCGCCCGCCACGCGGCTGCGCGTCGCCGATCTGGAACTGGATCTGCTGTCCCGCACCGTCACGCGCGGTGGCAAGAAAATCGACGTGCAGCCGCGCGAATTCCGCCTGCTGGAACACCTGATGCGCCATGCCGGCCAGGTCGTCACGCGCACCATGCTGCTGGAAAAAGTGTGGGACTACCATTTCGACCCACAGACCAACGTGATCGACGTGCATGTCTCGCGCCTGCGCCAGAAACTGGACAAGGGCTTCGACAAGCCGCTGATCCACACCGTGCGCAACGCCGGCTACATGATCCGCGCCGAACCATGATGGTGCGTGAACGCACCATCACTGAGGTTTTTGTCGGGCCGATTCACGCTGCCGGAATCCGGCAGCGATCGGGCCTCTAGCAATGCGAACAGGCCACTAGTTGCCCGACCGCCTGCGTCGCACCGCAGCCCCACGCCTGCTGCAAAGTGCGGGCTTCCGCTTTGCCGCGCTGTTCACTGTGGTGTTCGGCGCGGCGGCCGTCACGCTCATCGCGGTGCTGTGGATTTCCACCGCCGCCGCGCTGGACCGCCAGATGCAGGCGGCCATCCGCGCCGACACCGTCGCCCTGACCGAACGCTGGCGGGCGGGTGGCACCCCTGGCCTGATCGACGCGATCGAAGAACGCATCGCGACCGACCTGACCAATGAAAGCATCTATCTGCTGCTGGACACGCAGGGCACCAAACTGGCCGGCAACCTGGATTCCTGGCCCACCACCATCGAAGCCAGCATCGCCTTTGCGCGCACGCGAATCATGCTGGAAGGCATCACCACCGATGCACGCATCATGGCGAGCGACCTTGGCGGCCTGCGCCTGCTGGTCGGCCGCGACGAGAGCGAACGCGTGCAGCTGCGCCTGGTGCTGACCGAAGGTGTCGTGTGGTCGCTCGGTGCATCGCTGCTGCTGGCGATCATCGGCGCGGGGCTGGTGCGCCGCGCGCTGGAAAGCCGGCTGGAACCGGCGATGCGCACCGCCGCGCACATCGCCGGCGGTGATCTCTCGCGCCGCGTGCCGGTCACCGGGCGCGGCGATGAATTCGACCGCCTGGCCGGCAGCATGAACATCATGCTCGACCGCATCCAGGCGCTGATGACCGGCATCAAGGGCGTGTCGGACGCCATCGCGCACGACCTGCGCACGCCGATCGCCCGCGCGCGCACCAAGCTGGAAGAAGCCGTCACCACGGATGCGGGCGAAGACGCACTGCGTGGCGCGATGGAACAGGGCATCGCCGACCTCGACCAGATCAGCCGCATCTTCCAGGCCCTGCTGCGCATCGCCGAGGCCGAGGCCGGCGCGCGGCGCGCCGCCTTCGCGGAATTCGACCTCTCCGCCGTGCTGCGCGACGCGGAGGAATTCTACAGCGTGGCCGCCGAAGTGCGCGAACAGCGCCTGGACGCCGACTTCCCCGACACCCTGCCCATGGTCGGCGACCGCGACCTGCTGTTGCAGGCGGTGGCGAACCTGCTCGACAACGCCATCAAGTTCACCCCCGATGGCGGCGTGATCCGCCTGACCGCCCGCGCCCGCGACGATGACTGGCTGGAAATCCTGGTCGCCGACAGCGGCCCCGGCCTGCCGCCCGATGACCGCGCACGCGCCGGCGAACGCTTCTTCCGCGCCGATGCATCGCGCAACACGCCGGGCTCTGGCTTGGGTCTTTCGCTGGTGCGCGCGGTCGCGACACTGCATGGCGGCCGCGTCGAACTGGGCGATGCCGTGCCCGGCGCCAGCCCGCCCGGCCTTGCGGTGCGGATGCTGCTCTCCCCCGACGGGTAAAATTGCAGCTTGCGCGCGGCGCTTGGGCTGTTCATATTCGTTACATGCCAAAGCGCCGCGCATTCCTGGCCGGATTTCTGCCCGCGATGGTCGCGGGCAGCGCCTTCGCGCAGGACCAGCGGCAGCGGCGCATCCGCACCGACAACGGCGCCTTCATGGGCGGCGGCATGGCGGTGCCCAGCGCGCCAGCGCCCGCAATCCCCAGCGCCCAGCGCACCGAAATCGCGCCCATGCCCAATTCCGGCTGGCAGGCACCGCCCACGCCCAGCAGCGACCCCAACGCGCCGCGTTTCTCGCCAGGCATGATCTCGCCCACCATGCCCGGGCGCGGCCTGGCGCAGGGCAATTCGCAGCAATCGATCAATGACCGGCTGTTCCGCGGGCCGGCAGCGGGTGCGCATCTTCGCATCCCGATGAGCTGGTAGTTCAGTCCGACCGCAGCGCCGCGGCCAGCGCTGCATTCCCCTCCGGGTCCTGCAACACCGCCAATCGGCGCGCGCTGCCTTGCGCAAAGCGCAGCAGCAAGGCGCGGCGGCGCGCGGGTGCGAGCGGATGCGCCGGCGGCTCACGCAGCATCGTCGCATCGGGGCCGTCGGTCACCAGCAGGCCGGTGTCTTCGGGCAGCAGGTCGCGCGGAAAATCCATATCCACCGCGAAGAACAACGCATCGCACCAGGCGCGATAGCCAGGCCATTTCTGGTCGGTGGTAAAGTCGCGCGGGCCGGACTTGGCCTCGATGATGATGAAGCCGCCATCGGGTTTCAGCGCCAGAATATCGGCGCGCGAACCATCAGGCAGCGCGGCTTCCGCCAGCGGCGCCCAGCCCTGCACCAGGCACCAGCGCGCCGCGGCACGCTGCACTGGTGTGGTCACAGCGCGTCGATCGCCCGCGCCAAGGTCACATCCCGCGCGGACAACCCGCCGGCATCATGCGTGGCCAGCGTGATGTCCACGCGGTTATAGACGTTGAACCATTCGGGGTGGTGGTCCTGCGCTTCCGCCAGCAGCGCGACCCGCGCCATGAAGCCCCAGGCGGCCGAAAAATCCTTGAAGCGAAAACTGCGCTGGATCGCATCGCGCCCGTCCACCAGGCCCCATTGCGGCAGGGTTTGCGGCAGTGCCGCGCGGGCCGCTTCATCAAGTTTCTCGACCATGCGGAATCTCCCTATGCTGCGCCCATGCGCCACACCACGCCCCCCACCACCGAGGACATCATCACCATGGCCGAGGACGCGCTCAGCGCCATCCCCGCCGAACTGCGCGACATGGTGCGCGGCTGCGCCATCATCGTCGAAGAAGTCGCCGATGACGAGACGCTGGAAGCGATGGGCATCGACAACCCCTACGACCTCACGGGCCTCTATCGCGGCGTGCCGCTGACGCAGAAATCAGTGCTGGACACACCCAGCGAACCCGACAGCATCTTCCTGTACCGCGAGCCCATCCTGCTGGAATGGATCGAAACCGGCGAAGACCTGTTCCGCCTGGTCCGCAACGTGCTGATCCACGAAATCGGCCACCATTTCGGCCTGTCGGATGACGATATCGAACGGCTTGAAGGCGGTGATTGAGGCCGCCATCACGCGGATGTCGGACCATGGAAGTTTCAATGCACTTTTCATGCAACCCGCCCTATCCTTCACCCATGGGTGAAACTGATACAGCGCTCGGCAACGCGCATCTGCCGCTGCGGGACATCGTGCGCGCACAACTGCAACGCGAAATTCTCGCAGGCCACCTGAAGCCAGGCGATCGCCTGGTGGAAGAAGAACTGGGCCGCCGCTACGCCGTCTCCCGCTCCCCGATCCGGGAGGCGATCCGCACACTCGCCAGCGAAGGCCTGGTCGAAGTCTCGGCCCGTCGCGGCGCCATCGTCGCCGGCATCACGCCCGCCGAAGCGCGCGAATTCGTCGAGGTGCGCGCGCTGCTGGAAGGCTACAATGCCCGCCTCGCCGCGCGCCATCGCCATCCCGAAATCCTGGCCCGCGCAGCGGCCATCCTGAAGCAGGCCGCGCGCCCGAAAAGCGACCTGCCCGCGCTCAACATCGCCTTCCACGACACCATGGCCGAGGCCGCGGGCAACGCCACGCTGCGGACCATGCTGGACACCTTGCGCAAGCGCTCCGCCCGCGTCTTCCAGGTGCGGGACGACAAGGCCCAGCGCGCCGCGGTGGGCGAACACCGCGCCATCCTCGAAGCCGTGCTGGCCGGCGACGAGGCGCTGGCCGCCGAACGCGCCGAAGCCCATGTCCGCAAGGCCGGCGCCGCGTATATCCCGCAGGCGTCTTGATTCACATCAAGGTGCGCACCCGCCACACCGCCATGCTGCCCCCCGGAGGCAGCCCATGCGGATCCCGTTCATTCATCCCAACACCCGCTCCGGCGACGCCGAGATCGCCGGGAACTGGCCCCCCGCATGGGCTGCCTACCGCACCGGCGCGCTGACCATCCTGGGCGGCATCCACGCCCCGGCCGTTCTGGGACCTGTGCCGAAAACGCGGCGAGAAGGTCGAAATCGTCGGCCACGACACATACAAATTCGTAACCCCGATCATCAAACCCAACGCGATGCAACGCGGCGAACTGCTTGATCGCGTGATGAACAACCACCACCACTTCCATGACCGCCACGCGCTGCTCTCGTATCCGTGGGCGGGTTCAGGTGAACGCCAGCGTTACCTTCCGGGCCACCTCAAGTCTTTTTTGAAGGCGGGTTTCCAGCGGGCGTTCTACGCTCTCGGCAAGGTCGGCCACTGGGGCCGCGGTCGAAGAAAAAGCTCGATTTCCACTTCGATCCGCAGCGCCAGCACGCCGACCCAAGAACGGTCGAATGGACCACCGTGCACAACCGCCACAGCCCCGCGAAACCCGCGGTTCGCATGGCCTGCGGCGGCAGCACGGATCAATTGGTGGAGGAGGGTGCGACCCATGGTCGTCGCCGCGCTGAATGACCCGGCCGCACTCGCGCACCCGGATGCCGCTGGCCGCATCGGCCCCGACGCGGTGCTGCAACTGGCCGAAGTCCTGCTGGCCGAAGACGGCCCCGCCACCCGCGCGCGCATCTTCGAGGCCGCCGGCCTGCGACACCATCTGATGCGCCCGCCCGACACCATGGTCGAGGAAGCCGAAGTCGCAGCCCTTTTCACCGCACTCGGCGATGAACTGGGTCAGGTGCGCGCGCTGCACCGGCTGCGAAAATCCGGCAGCGCCACCGCGGCATACCTGCTCACGCACAGCATCCCGCCCTTCGCGCGGCTGCTGCTGCCCAGCATGCCCACAAGCTTCGCCGCCGTCCTGCTGACGCGCAGCATCCAGCGCCATGGCTGGACCTTCCTGGGCACCGGCGCGCTGGATGTGGTGCGCGGCGATCCGCTTGGCATCCGCATCCGGCTTGCGCGGCCCTTGGTGCCAGTGGCGCGCCTGGCCGGTGAATTCTACCGCGCCACCTTCGAAGGCCTGTTCCGCGCACTGGTCCATGACGCCGCGCGCGCAGAACCACAACCCACCGCCGGCGGCGTCTGCCGCTTCGACATCACCTGGTCAGGACACACGGATGGATAGCCACAAGCTCCTCCTCGCGGAGCGTTCGGTGCCGCGCTACACCTCATACCCGACAGCGCCGCATTTCAGCGCGGAAACCACCGCCGATGACTACGCGCGATGGCTGGCGGAACTGCCGCGGCGCGCCACACTCTCGCTCTACATCCATGTGCCGTTCTGCCAGGAGATGTGCAGCTATTGCGGCTGCCACACCAAGGTCGTGCGGCGCGCCGAACCCGTGCAGGCCTATCTGCGCGCGCTGCTGGCCGAAGTGGAACTGCTCGCGCGCAGCACCACCGCGCGGCGCGTCACCCACCTGCATTGGGGCGGCGGCACGCCCAGCATGCTGGGCCTGGATGCGATGCGCGAACTGACCGAGCGCATCGCGCATCACTTCGATCTTTCGGGCCTGCTGGAACACGCGGTGGAACTGGACCCGCGCAGCACCACGCACGCCACGGCCGCCACACTCGGCGCCATTGGCGCCACCCGCGCGAGCCTCGGCGTGCAGGATTTCAACGCTGTGGTGCAGCACGCGATCGGCCGCGTGCAGCCCTATGATGTGGTGGCCGCGGCGGTCGAAAACCTGCGCGCCGCGGGCATCGTCAGCATCAACCTGGACCTGATGTACGGCCTGCCCCAGCAGGACCGTCGCGCGCTGCTGCACAGCCTGGAACTAGCACATGGCCTGTCGCCGGACCGCATCGCGCTGTTCGGCTACGCGCATGTGCCCTGGATGAAGACGCATCAGCGCCTGATCGACACCGCATCGCTGCCCGGCCCCGCCGAACGCGTGGAACAGGCGGAAGCGGCGCGCGCGCGGCTGTTGCGCCTGGGCTATGCCGCCATCGGCCTCGACCACTTCGCGCGCCCCGATGACGCGTTGGCAGACGCGGCGCGCACCGGCCGGCTGCGCCGCAATTTCCAGGGCTACACCACCGATGTCGCGGATGCGCTTTTGGGCATCGGTGCTTCATCCATCGGCCGGCTGCCGCAGGGCTTCGTGCAGAACCGTGCCGACAACAAGGGCTATCAGGCCGCCATGGCCGAAGGGCGTTTCGCCATCGCGCGCGGCAAGGCGCTGTCGGCCGACGACATCGCGCGCGCAGCGCTGATCGAGCAGTTGATGTGCGATTTCGCCGCCGACGCGCCGCCCGCGCTGCTGGCCGAAGCCATGCCGCAACTCGCCCCGCTGGCCGCGCGGGGCATCGTCACCATCAACACCACGCGCATCACCATCACCGAAGCCGGCCGCCCCTTCCTGCGCCTGGTCGCGGCCGCCTTCGACGCCTATCTGCACCGCGCGGGGCGCCACAGCGCCGCGGTATGATCGAACTCCTCGCCAACTGCCTGCATGACCTGACGGCGCTGGGCCATCAGGCGCTGCTGGCCATGGCGGGCGCGCTGTTCGCAGCGGGCCTCGCATCGGGTGCGACGCATTGCGCCGGCATGTGCGCGCCCTTCGTGCTGGCGCAGGTGCCAGGCCGCGCGCTGGAAGGCGGCGTGCTGCGCCGCCTGTCGGGGTCTGCACTGCTGCCGTATCACGCAGGGCGCGTGCTGGGTTATGCCGCGCTGGGTGCGTTGGCGGGCGCGGGTGCCGGGCTGCTCGCGGGCATCACCGGGCTGCGCTGGCTCTTCGCGGCACTGCTGCTGGTGGCCGCCGCGCTGATGCTCGCACAAGCCGCCGAGCGCCTGGGCTGGCACGCCACGCGCCTGCCCGCCGCCCCCTTGCCGCGCGCGATCCGCACGCGCATCGGCGCGTTGCTCGCGGCACCACAGGGCGCGCGCGGCGTGCTGCTCGGGCTGTTGCTCTCGGCCCTGCCGTGCGGCGCGATCTACGCAGCACTGGCCGCGGCGGCCGCGACGGGCAGCGCGCTTGGCGGCGTCATCGCGATGGCCAGTTTCGCCGCCGGCACCATACCCGGCCTGGTCGCGGTGGCCTTCATGGGCGGCTTCTTCGCGCGCCGCGCGGGGCCACAGTTGCGCCCGGCCGGCGCCGTGCTCTTCGCGCTGAACGGCGTGGTGCTGGGCGTGCTCGCGGTCAGGCTGGTGGCCTGACGCGCGCGCGCCAATCGGTCAGGATATCGTCCAGCGTCTGCTCCCAGGGGATGCGCGGCTCCCAGCCCAGCAGGTGGCGCGCGCGCGATGCATCACCCACCGCGCGCAGCAGGTCCATCGGCCGCAACGCGACAGCGCTTTCCTCGATGCGCACATCCACGCCGGTGCGCGCGATCAGCGCGTCCAGCAGATCGCCCACGCGCCGCGCCTGGCCCGACGCGATGTTCAACGCCGCACCATTCGGCAGCGCGTGCCAGCGCGCCAGCATCAGCGCATAGGCCGCGCAGACATCGCGCACATCCAGGAAATCGCGCCACCGATCCAGCGCCCCCACCTGGATGACGGGCGGCTGCAAACCCGCCTCGATCGCTGCTGCCTGGCGGGCGAAATTCGCCACCGCATAGCGTTCCGACTGGCCTGGTCCCACATGGTTCAACGGCCGCGCGCGCAGCACCGAAAGCCCCGCATCGGCCATGCGCCCCAGCGCCGTATCGGCCGCCGCCTTCGCCGCGGCATAGGGGTTGGCGGGTGCGAAGGCCGCGTCCTCATCCAGCGCGCGGCCGGACTGGAAACTCAGCCCGTAAACCTCGCCGGTGGAGACCGCGAGCAGCCGCGTATCCGGCGTCGTATCCCGCACCGCCAGCGCCAATGACAGCGTGCCGTTCAGATTGGCATCCCAGGTGGCATGCGCGTCGCGAAAACTATCCGCGACACTGGCCTGCGCGCCGAGGTGAATGATGTGGTCCGGCGCTGCATCATGCAGCGCGCGCAGCACGCTGTCGGGGCGCGTGAGTTCGAGCTGCACCTGTTCATCCCAGCCAGGTGCGGCCGCGCTGTGTTCGCCCGCGATCAGCGTGGCGGCCGGGAAGGCGTCACGCAGCGCCGCCAGCATATGCCGGCCGACAAAACCGGATGCCCCGGTGACAAGAATGCGCGATGGTTGGTCCACCATGGTTTTTCACCCAATGCGCCGCATCACGCAAGCTTGCGGAAGTGGCCCTGGCAGCGCATCTAACGGCCCTGCAAGGAAGCCGCCCATGATCCGCCTGCCCGCCCCCAAGCCCGATGTCATGGCCCGCCGCCCCGAGATCATCGCGGGCCTCGCACGCCTGCTGCCGGCCGATGCGCTGATCACCGAAGACGCGCGCATGAAGCCCTATGAAACCGATGGCCTGCCCGCATACCGCCAGATGCCGCTGGCCGTCGCCCTGCCGCGCACCACCGAGGAAGTCGCCGCCGTGCTGCGCTTCTGCCACGACAACGGCGTGCGCGTGATCCCGCGCGGCGCCGGCACGTCGCTGTCCGGTGGCGCGCTGCCGCTGGCCGATGCGGTCGTCATCGGCCTGATGCGCATGAACCGCATCCTGGATGTGAACTACGATGACCGCTTCGCCGTGGTGCAGGCGGGCGTGACCAATATCGGCATCACCAAGGCGGTCGAGGCCGATGGTTTCTTCTACGCCCCCGACCCGTCATCGCAGCTGGCCTGCATGATCGGCGGCAATGTCATGATGAATTCCGGCGGCGCGCATTGCCTGAAATACGGCGTCACCGCCAACAACCTTCTGGGCGTGAAATTCGTCACCATCGAGGGCGACATCATCGACATCGGCGGCACCCATGTGGACGCTGCCGGCTATGACTGGCTTGGTATCATCACCGGCAGCGAAGGCCAGCTCGGCATGGTGACCGAAGTGACAGTCCGCATCCTGCGCGGCCCCGAAGGTGCCCGCGCCATGCTGGCCGCCTTCGACAGCATCCCCGTCGCGGGCGCGGCAGTAGACGCCATCATCGGCAGCGGCATCATCCCCGTCGCACTCGAGTTCATGGACCGCCCCTGCATCCACGCCTGCGAGGCCTTCGCGCACGCCGGCTACCCGCTGGACGCGGAGGCCATGCTCATCATCGAAGTGGAAGGCAGCGAAGCGGAACAGGACGCGCTGCTGGCCCGCATCCGCGACATCTGCGCACGCTTCAACCCGATCAGCATGAAGCTGGCCGAAAGTGCCGAACAATCCCTCGCCATCTGGAAAGGCCGCAAGGGCGCATTCGGCGCCGTCGGCCGCATTTCGCCCGACTATCTCTGCATGGACGGCACCATCCCCACCGGCGAATTGGCGCATGTGCTGGGCCGCATCACGGAACTGTCCCAGCAATACGGCCTGGGCGTCGCCAACGTCTTCCACGCCGGCGACGGCAACCTGCACCCGCTGATCATGTTCGACGCCAACGACCCCAACAGCTTCGCCCGCGCCGAACAATTCGGCGCCGACATCCTGCGCCTCTGCGTCGAAGTCGGCGGCTGCCTGACCGGCGAGCACGGCGTGGGCATCGAAAAACGCGACCTGATGACAGTGCAATTCACCCCTGGCGAATTGCGCCTGCAACGCAACATCAAATCCGCCTTCGACCCCGCCTGGTTGTTGAACCCCGCAAAGGTCTTCCCACTCGAAGACAACCCGGTGCTGGCCGCATGATCACCGAAGCGGCACTGGCCGCCGACATCGCCCGCGCCCACGCCGCGCGCGAGCCATTGCTGGTCGAAGGCCATGGCACCAAGCGCGCCATGCTACGCCCGGTGCAAGCCGCGCGCACACTCTCCACCCGCGGCCTGTCCGGCATCACGCTCTACAAACCGGCGGAGCTCGTCATCAGCGCCCGCGCCGGCACGCCCATCCCCGAAATCGAAGCGGCACTGGCCGAAAAAGGCCAACACATCATCGCCGAACCGCCCGACCCGCGCGCCATTTTTGGCGGCGATCAACCGGCCACGATCGGCGGCATTGTCGCGACCAATCTGTCCGGCCCGCGCCGCATCGCCTGGGGTGCGATGCGCGACCACGTGCTCGGCATCCGCGCCATAAAAGGCGATGGCGAAATTTTTCGTTCGGGCGGCCGCGTGCTGAAGAACGTCACCGGCCTTGATCTGTGCAAACTGCTCTCCGGCAGCCACGGCACGCTCGGCGTGCTCACCGAAATCACCTTCAAGGTGCTGCCCGCGCCGGAAGCCAGCACAACCCTCGCCGTCACCGTGCCTGACATCGCCGCCGGCGTGCGCGCGCTCTCCGCCGCACTGGGTTCGCCCTTCGGCGTTTCGGGTGCGGCCATCATCAACAATCGCGCCCTGATCCGCCTGGAAGATTTTTCGGAAAGCGTCCGCTACCGCGCCGCCAAACTGCGCGACACCCTCGCCCCGCATGGCGACATCACGCAGCTGGACGACCCTGGCCTATGGCGCGACATCCGCGACGGCACCGCCCTGGCCGCCGCACCCGATGACGCCGTGTGGCGCATCTCCGCCGCCCCCTCCGCGGCACCCGCCATCGCCGCCGCACTGCCCAACGCCAAGCTGCTCTTCGACTGGGGCGGCGGCCTGGTCTGGGTCGCGGGCGCTGCCACCAGCGCCATGCACCAGGCCGTCATCGCCGCCGCCGGCGCCGGCACCTACACGCTGTTCCGGGCACCCGATGCGCTGCGCGGCGCGGTGCCGGTCATCCCGCCGGAAGCAGCACCACTGGCCGCCATCGGCGCACGCGTGAAGACGGTGCTGGACCCCGCCGGCATCCTGAACCCCGGCCGCATGCGCGCCGGCGCCTGAAGGAAACTCTCGTGCAAACCCACTTCACCGCGCTGCAACTCCAGGACGCCGACACGGCGGAAGCGAACCGCATCCTGCGCACCTGCGTGCATTGCGGCATGTGCACCGCCACCTGCCCCACCTTCGTCGAACTGGGCGATGAACTCGATTCCCCGCGCGGCCGCATCTACCTCATCAAGGACATGCTGGAGAACGGCCGCGCCGCCACCGAACTGGAAGCGCGCCACGTCGATCGCTGCCTCTCCTGCCTCTCCTGCATGACCACCTGCCCGTCTGGCGTGAACTACATGCACCTGGTGGATCACGCGCGCCGGCATATCGAGGACACCTACAAGCGCCCGCTGCCGGAACGCGTATTGCGCAGCGCGCTGGCCTTCCTGCTGCCATACCCGCGCCGCTTCCGCGCGGCGATGAAACTGGCCGGCATCGGCCGCGCCATGCGCGGCCTGATCCCCGGCCAATCCATGACCGCACAGCGCCTGCGCGCCATGCTGGACCTGGCCCCCGCAACCCTGCCCGCCCCGCAAGCGGTGCACGGCATCCACTCCGCCGAAGGCCCGCGCCGCGGCCGCGTGGCGCTGCTCGCCGGTTGCGCGCAACAGGTGCTGGACCCCGAGATCAACGCCGCCACCATCCGCCTGCTGACGCGCATGGGCATTGAAGTGGTCGTCCCGCGCGAGGCCGGCTGCTGCGGCGCGCTGACCCACCACATGGGCCGCCACCACGCCGCGATGGACGCCGCGCGCACCAACATCAACGCCTGGTCGAAACTGGAACTCGACGCGGTCGTCATCAACGCATCCGGCTGCGGCACCACCGTGAAGGATTACGGCTTCATGTTCCGCGAGGAACCCGAAGCCGACGCCGCCGCGCGCATCTCGTCACTGGCCATGGACATCACCGAAGTGCTGGCGAAGTTCGACTACGCCCCAACGCGCGCCACCCCCGGCCTGACCGTCGCCTACCACAGCGCCTGTTCGCTCCAGCACGGCCAGAAGATCACCAGCCTGCCCAAGCAGCTGCTCCAACGCGCCGGCTTCACCGTGAAGGAACCGCTGGAAGGCCATCTCTGCTGCGGTTCCGCCGGCACCTACAACATCATGCAGCCCGAGATCGCCGGCCGCCTGCGCACGCGCAAACTCGACAACCTGCGCCGCACCCGCGCCGACATCATCGCTGCCGGGAATATCGGCTGCCTGACCCAACTGGCCGGCGATGCCATGCCCACCGTGCATACGATCGCCCTGCTGGACTGGATGGCCGGAGGGCCGCTTCCCGCGGCGCTTCAGGGCCACACCGTGTCTGCGTCCAACGGGTAGACCGGGCGCGGCAGCCGCTTCCAGGCGAAGTTCGTCAGCACCGGGCTGGTCAGCCCCGCTGTATCCACTTCGTGTATACGTTCGGGCGGCGCGAATTCATCAAATCCCGCGCGGAAATGCCCGCGCGATTTCACCACGATGCAGCGCGCGGCGAGCAGATCCAGCCCATGCATCTCCAGCGTGCGCGGCTCATGGCATTGCCGTCGCAGGCTGATCACCACCACCTCCATCCCACTGTCCAACAACGTCAGCCGCGCGGCCGGCCCGAGGTTGAACTGCCGCCCCGCCACCGTGCCGCGCCGCCCCACACCGCGCCCATCGGTCAGCACCGCCACCCGCGCGCGCGCCGTGAAAGGCTGCGAAAATTCCGACGGTTCGCGATTGAACCGCGCCTCGAATTCAGCACCTTCGCCCAACGCATGCGCCTCCGCCGCCAGCGCCGGATCGACGAACAGCCCCAGCACCACACCAGGCACCCGCGCCGCATGCAGCGCTTCCAGCAACCAGGCGGTATTGCCGCGCCCGCCACCACCGGGGTTGTCGCCGGCATCGGAAAAAATCACCCGCTCCGTCGTATCGCGCGCCAGCGCCACCGCATCGGCCACCGACAACAGCGTGCGCGTGTGCCGATGCCGCTGCTCCCACGCCATCGTCGCTATGCGCTGCGCATGCCCGCGCGCCACCTCCGCCGACAGCGCCGTCACATTCACCGTGATCCCGCATTTCGGCAGATCGCTGAACGTAAACCCACCCGTCACCGACACGTTCAGCACATCGTCTTCGCGCGCCATCGTCACCTCCGCCTCGCGGATCAGATCCGCGTAGGGCCCCTCCGCCGTCAGCAGCGTGACCGAAGGCGGCGTCAACGGCAGGCGGATGAAATGCGTGTGCACCCGCGTGCCGCCCAGCAACAGCCGGATCATATCCGCCGATTCGGCCGCGCGCGCCGCCATATCGACATGCGGATTGGTGCGATACGCGATCAGGCTATCCGCCGCCTCCACAAGTTTCTCGCTCACATTGCAGTGAAGATCATGGCTGACCACGATCGGCACGCGCGGCCCCACCACGCGGCGGATCATCGCCACCAACGTGCCGTCACTATCCTCATCGCCCGTCGCACTCGATGCGCCATGGTTCGGCACATAGACCGCATCCAGCGGCAGTGCGGCCGACAGCCCAGCCTGCGCCGCATCCAGGAAACGCAGGAAAAGACTGTGTTCTATCGGCCCACCAGGTGGTGCCGCCCAG
>JAAFHD010000449.1 GCA_013298245.1 Alphaproteobacteria bacterium | reverse complement strand
ATGGCCGCGAGGCGTTGCGTCTGCGCGACGCCGGCGAGGCCTTCGACATCATCATTTCCGACATCAACATGCCGGAAATGGACGGCTTCCAACTGGTGCGCGCGATCCGTGATGGTGGGCCATGGCAGTCGCTGCCCGTCATCGCACTGTCTGGCCAGGCTGAACCTGCCGATGTGGCGCGCGGCCGCGATGCCGGCTTCACCGACTACGTCGCCAAGTTCGACCGCGAGGCATTGTCCACCAGCATCAGCCAGGCGCTGGCGCTGAACGGCATCCTTGCCCCGCTCGACATGCCGGTCTGAGAGGACACCATCATGCAGACGCAAGCCAACCCTGCCGCGCAATCCGGCAACCCCGCCGCCATCGGCCTTTCCGCGGATGCGGAGGCCATGGTCCTGACACTGACCGTCGCCGGCCAATTGTGCGGCGTGCCCGTGCTGGGCGTGCGCGATGTGCTGGGGCCGCAGACCATCACGCGCATCCCGCTGGCGCCTCCGGAAGTCGCGGGAAGCCTGAACCTGCGTGGCCGTATCGTCACCGCGATCGACCTGCGCAGGAGGCTTTCGCTGCCGGCGCGCGGCGCCGAGGCGAAGGCCATGTCCGTCGTCGTCGAACACCAGGGCGAACTCTATTCGCTGCTCGCGGACCAGGTGGGCGATGTGCTGACGCTGAACGCCATCGAGCGTGCCGCCAACCCGCCCACGCTCGAACCCTCCTGGAAGGAGGTGTCGCTTGGCGTGCATCGCCTGGGGGAAAAGCTGCTGATCGTGCTCGATGTCGAGCGGCTGATGCAATTCGGTTGAAGGAACCCGCGTGATGTCGATGGATTGCCTGGTGGTGGATGACAGCGGCGTGGTGCGCAAAGTGGCGCGCCGCATCCTGGAAAAGCATGGCTTCTCGGTGCGCGAAGCGGCCGATGGGGCGCTGGCGCTGCAAGCGGTGGAACAGGCCATGCCGCGCCTGGTCCTGCTGGACCGCAACATGCCGGTGATGGACGGCATCGAATTCCTGAAGAACCTGCGCGCCCGCTATGGCAGCAGCGAACCCACCGTCGTCATGTGCACGACCGAAGCCGCGCAGGAACGCATCCTGGAAGGCCTAGAAGCCGGCGCCGATGAATACGTCATGAAGCCCTTCGATGAAGCGATCCTGGTCGACAAGTTGACCATGGTGGGCGTGCTGCAGGCATGATCCGCGTCCTCATCTGCGATGACAGCGCCGTCGTGCGCGGCGCCATGTCGCGCCTACTGGAAGGCGATGCCGGTATCCAGCTGGTGGGCAGCGTCGGTGATGGCCGCGCGGCGCTTGATGCGCTGCCGAAGCTGAAACCAGACGTCATCCTGCTCGACCTCGAAATGCCGGTGATGGACGGCATGACCGCGCTGCCCTTGCTGCTGCGCGCCAACCCGAAGCCGGTGGTCATCGTCGCCAGTGCGCTGACGCAGCGCGGTGCCAGCGCCACCATGGCAGCGCTGAACGCGGGCGCTGCCGACTATATCCCCAAGCCCACCGCCAGCCAGGGCGGCATGGCCGACCCCGCCTTCCGCGCGGAACTCATCGCCAAGATCAAGGGCTGGGCTCGCGTCGGCCAACGCCGCGCCACGACTGCACCTGTAAGACGCGCGGCGCCTGTGCTCACGCGCGCTCCGCGTGTGCTGGCCATCGCTTCTTCCACCGGTGGCCCGCAGGCGCTGGCGGCCTTCGTGCGCCGGCTGCCGCGCAACCTGCCGGTGCCGGTCGCGATCGTGCAGCACATGCCCGCGGGCTTCACCGCCATGCTGGCGCAGCATCTGGGCGGCCTCGGCGGTCCGCCCTGCGCCGAGGCGCGCGACGGCGAAGCCTTCGAACGTGGCCGCATCTACATGGCGCCGGGTGACCACCACATGGTCATCCGCAAATCTGCCACCGGCACGCCGATCACCGGCCTGAACCGCGACCCCGCCGAGAACTTCTGCCGGCCCGCCGCGGACCCCATGCTGCGCTCCTTGCCGCCGATTTTCGGCCCCGATGTTCTGGCCGTGGTGCTGACCGGCATGGGCCAGGACGGGTTGCTCGGCTGCCGCGCCGTCGCGCAAGCCGGCGGCGCCGTCATCGCCCAGGATGAAGCCAGCAGCGTCGTCTGGGGCATGCCCGGCGCCGTCGCCAAGGCGGGCCTGGCCAAGCTGCAAGCATCGCCCGAAGCGTTGGCCGATGAAGCCCTCTCAACCTTCCGGGTGCCCGCATGAGCAACGCCACTTTCCAATTTATCGCCGGCATCGTGAAGCAGCGTTCCGGCGGCGTGCTGGGCCCCGACCAGGCCTATATGCTGGACACACGCCTCGCGCCGCTGCTGAAGCGCGAAAACCTGGCCAGCCTGGACGCGCTGGCGCTGAAACTGCGCGGCCCCGCCAGCGACAAACTGGCGCAGGAAGTGGCCGAACTTCTCACCACCAACGAAAGCCATTTCTTCCGCGACGGCAAACCCTTCGACCATCTGAAGGAATTGCTGCCCGCACTCCACAAGGCCCGCGCGCCCGGCCTGCCCATCCGCATCTGGTCTGCCGCATGCAGCACCGGCCAGGAGGCCTACTCCATCGCTATCCTGATCGCCGACGCGCAGGACCTGGACCCATCCATGAAAGCCCGCCGCTTCGAAATCATCGGCACAGACCTGACGCGCGCCGTGCTGGACCGCGCCAAGGAGGGCATCTTCACCCAGTTCGAAGTGCAACGCGGCCTGCCCGTGCGCGCACTCATGAAGCACTTCAAGCAGATCGAAGGCCGCTGGCAGGCCAGCGAACGCCTCCGCGGCTTCACCCGTTTCGAACAAGCGAATCTCCTCCAGGATGTCGCGCGTTTCGGCCGGTTCGACGTGGTGTTCTGCCGCAATGTGCTGATCTATTTCGACCTGCCCACCAAGGCCCGCGTGCTGAATGGAATCGCCGCGCAAATGGCGCCCGATGGCGCGCTGTACTTGGGCGCCGCCGAAACCGCGCTTGGCATCACCGACCGTGTGGAACCCCTGCTCGGGCAGCGCGCCGTCTATCGCCCCGTGGCCGCGCGCATGGCCCGCAGCGCGTAAACGCGCAGCGCGCTGGCCAGCGGCGCGCCGGCCTCCGCGCGCGCCGCATCCTGCTCGGCCACCAGCGCCGGCAGGGTCAGCCCGCGCGCCTTCGCCGCATCCTCCAGCGCCGCCCAGAATTCCGGCTCCAG
>JAAFHD010000448.1 GCA_013298245.1 Alphaproteobacteria bacterium | reverse complement strand
CTGATGGGGCGCAGGCTATCGCGCGCGCCGCGGTCGGAGGGCGGCAATGTGGTGGCGGTCGTGTCGAACGGCATGGCGCGAGATCATAGCCGATGTCGCGGCGTTCCGCATCGCCCATCGGGGTGTCGCGTGCATCCAAACGGGCGTGTGATTGTGGCGCCGCCCCACCGGTGCTACCCGCCGCGCATGGAGGCAGAGCCGCTACTTTCCGTCGTGATCCCGGTCCGCAACGAGGCGCCGAACATCGCGCCATTGGTCGGCGAGATTCGCGCTGCATTGGCCGGCATCGCACATGAAATCGTCTATGTGGACGACGGCAGCACCGATGGCACAGGCGATGCGTTGCGCGCCGCCGGCGTGCGCCAACTGCGCCACCGCGCCAGCTGCGGCCAATCCGCCGCCATCGTGACCGGCGTGAAGGCCGCGCGCGGCGCCTGGATCGCCACGCTCGACGGCGATGGCCAGAACGACCCGGCCGACATCCCCGCGCTGTTCGCCCGCGCGCAGGCGGAAGGTGGGGCCATCCTGGTCGCCGGCCACCGCGTCAACCGCCGCGACAGTGCGACCAAGCGCATCACCAGCCGCATCGCCAACCGGATTCGTGTTGCCCTGCTGCGCGACAGCACGCCCGATACCGGCTGCGGGCTGAAGGTCTTCCCGCGCGCGCTGTTCCTGGACCTGCCGCATTTCGACCATATGCACCGCTATCTGCCCGCACTGGTGCTGCGCCAGGGCGGGCGCGTCGTGTCGGTGCCCGTCAACCACCGCCCGCGCGAACGCGGCGTGTCCAATTACGGCACGCTGGACCGCCTGGCCGTGGCGGTGTGGGACCTGATCGGCGTGGCCTGGCTGCAACGGCGCTGGAAGCGGCCCGAGGTCGAATGAACCCCGCCCTTCGCGCCACGGCCAAGGCGCTGCTGCTGGCGGCCGGCCTGGTCGCGGGCGGGGCTGTGTTGCGCGCGCTGGGGGCGGCACCGGGCACCGAATGGGTGGACCAATACCTGCGCGACGAAGGCCTGCTGGGAGAGGCGGTCTTCCTGCTGGTGGCCGCCGCCGCGACGGCGGTGGGCGTGCCGCGCCAGGGCATCGCCTTCCTGGCCGGCTATGCCTATGGCGCCGCACTTGGCGCTGGCCTGGCGCTGGCCGCGCAACTTCTGGGCTGCGCGCTGGCCTTCTTCTGGGCGCGCCTGGTGGCAAGGCGTTGGGCCGAGGCGCGGCTGAACGGCCGCTTCGGGCCGCGCCTGCGCCCATTGGTGGAAACGCTGCGCGCGCACCCATTCCAGGCAGCGCTTGCACTGCGGCTGCTGCCGGTGGGCAATAACCTGGCGTTGAATTTGCTGGCAGGCATGGGCGGGATCCGCGCCGTGCCATTCCTGGCCGCGTCGGCCATCGGCTACCTGCCGCAGACCGTGATCTTCGCGCTGCTGGGCAAGGGCGTGCGGGTGGATGGCGCCTGGCAGATGGCGCTGGCGGGCGGGTTGTTCGCCGCCTCCGTGGGCTTGGGCGTCTGGCTGTATCGGCGCTGGCGCGCCTTGCAGCCAGGGTAGGGCGCCAAGGCAGGAAGCCGGGGCAGGGTGGCTGCCCCGGCGACCAGTTCAGTCGCGCGCGGCCGCACCCAGTTCGGCCAGCAGCTCGGCTTCCAGCGTGGGCTCTTCCTCGCGGACGAGTTCCTCGCCGCGCGCCTGGCGGTCGGCTTCTTCCAGGCTGCGGGCGACGTTCACGGTCACGGGGATATGCACTTCGGGGTGCAGTTCCACGCGCACGCTGGACAGGCCCAGCACCTTGATGGGCTGTTCCAGCAGCACCTGCTGGCGCAGCACGGACAGGCCGCCATCCTTGCAGGCATCGGCGATGTCGCGGCCGGAGACCGAACCATAGAGGCTGCCGCTTTCACCCGCCTGGCGGATGATCGTGACGGTCAGGCCGGCCACGCGCTCGGCGATGCGTTCGGCTTCTTCGCGGCGCTTGAGGTTCTGCGCTTCGAGCTGCGCGCGCTGTTCGGCGAAGCGGGCCAGGTTGTCCTTGCTGGCGCGGATCGCCTTGCCTTGCGGCAGGAGGAAGTTGCGCGCGTAGCCGGGCTTCACCTTCACGGTGTCACCCATCTGGCCAAGCTTTTCGACACGCTGCATCAGGATCAGTTCGATCATGGGAAAAATCCTTTCAGGTCTGCGGCGGCGGCAAAGCACGCCGCGCCCATTGTTCGTAAAGGCCAAGCCCGACCATCGCGGGGGCCATGATGTGCAGGAAGACGGCCAGCAGCGCATAGAAGCTGGCCAGAAGCCAGCCGCGTGCGCCACGGCCACGGGTGCGGCGATGAACACCCGCGACACCCATCAGGAAGAAGGGCAGCAAGAGCAGCAACAGCATGGACAGCGTCACCGTCCCCCCATCCACCGCGAAAGCCGCCGCCGCGATTGCCAAGGCGCCCAGATACCACATGGGCATCCGTGCCTCGGCCAGGTCCGGCCAGCTGGTTAGCGCCAGGCCGCGCCGGGCCAAAAACCATTGCGCGCCCGCCGCATTGCCGATCAACAGCACCACCCACCACAAGCCGATAACCGCCATCTTGACGCGCACGACCCATTCGAGAACGGCGTCGCCCGGCGGCAAACCCAGGTGGCGTGCGGCTTGGTTGACCGCGCTCCGCAGCGCCGCGTCCAATCCACCCTGGTCAGCCAGCCAGAACGCCAGCAGAGCCAGGATGAAGGCGGAGTAGAGCCCGAGCGCCATCACCGGCAACGAGATATCGGGTCCTGCTGGCCGCAGATACAGCGTGACAAGCAAGGCCGTCGGCAGCGCGACGATCGCGACATAAAAAACCAGGCTGACGGGATGCGCCGAGAATGCCATCACCATGGCACCCGTCACCGCCGAGAGCCACGCAACGGCCGAGCCAAAGGCCAGGCCGGCGGCGAAGATCGGCAGCGGCGCGAACCACAACAACAACCCGCCGAGCGGCAGGCCGCGCATCGCCCACAGCGCCAGCAGGGCTGAAATCAGCCCCGCCGCCGCTGCGGCCAATCCGGCCGGGTTGTTGAAGCCGCGCATGGGTGTCTTAGTCGTTGATCACGTAGGGCAGCAGGGCCAGGAAGCGCGCGCGCTTGATGGCCACCGCCAATTCGCGCTGCTTCTTGCCCGACACCGCCGTGATGCGCGCCGGCACGATCTTGCCGCGTTCCGACA
The DNA here is from genome assembly GCA_013298245.1 of Alphaproteobacteria bacterium. GTDB lineage: Bacteria > Pseudomonadota > Alphaproteobacteria > Acetobacterales > Acetobacteraceae > Rhodovarius. Next base: position 23 of record JAAFHD010000448.1, on the reverse strand, counting down.
GGAAGCGGGAGAGCAGGCGCACA
>JAAFHD010000447.1 GCA_013298245.1 Alphaproteobacteria bacterium | reverse complement strand
GGCGGCGGGCAGCAGCAGCGCCGCGCGGCGCATCATGCGGCGCGGCGCCGGCGCACGCGCACCAACAGCAGCAGCGCCAGGCCCGCGAGAAACAGATCCTCGAAGGGCGTCAGCGGCGTCAGTGGCCGCGCCAGCAACACGCCGAAGCAGCCGCAATTGGTGAGCGCGATGCCGCGTGCCAGCGTGAGCCAGAGCACCATCGCGCCGGTCAGCGCGAAGGCCGCCGTGCCCATCGCGGCCGCACGGCGCGTGGCCGGATGCAGCAGCAGCGCGGCCAGTGCGAGTTCGGTCACTGTCAGCCCCAGCGCGATGATTGGCAGCGCCCATTCCGGCCAGAGCCGATACTCCGTCAGCACGCGCGCGAAGCCCGGCAGGTCCAGCGCCTTGCCGATGCCGGTGGCCAGCAACACCAGCACCAACAAGCCCAGAATGACGCGCCGGATCATGCACCGCCGCGGCCAGGCTGGGCGTTGATGGTCCAGTCATAGTCCAGGAACATCGGGCGCAGGTTTTGCGCGACCGGCGTGGTGCGCCAGCGGTTGACGTAGGTCACCAGGTCCGGCGCTTTCGCGGGCACGAAATCGACCGTGTAGAAGCGGAAGATCGTGGAGAGAAACACCACGCCATCGGCCGGTTGCGGGCGCACGTGATAGGCGCCGTTGCAGAATTCGCGGCTCGTGGCGTCCAGCTGCGCATTGACGCGCGCGGCGCGGAAGGCCTGCTGCGGCAGGCGCGGGCAGGCGACGACCATGCAGTTCAGCGCGAAATGGATGCGCTCATCGCCGATCGGGCGGATGACCGTGTCCTCAAGCGACTTCAGGCTGATCTGCCCGCCATCGAAGCCGAAATTCGTGCGCGCGAAAAAGGCGAAACGGTCGATCAAGCCAAGCGCGCGCGGCACGCCACGCTGCACGATGCCGTGCATGGCCAGCGTGTTGTAGGCGTTGATCAGGAAGGCCAGCCGCGCCTCGGCGGTGGGCATGGCCGCCGGCGTTGCGCGCGGGCCGGCGGTCGCGAGTGCGGCGGCCGCTTCGGCAAGCGGGCGTGGTTCAGCGGCCAGGCCTGCGAAATCCACGCGGCCCTGCGCATCCACGCGGGCGCGCAGGATCGCCTCCCAGCGATCGGTCCAGGCATCGAGGTTGAAGGCGGCTTGCGCGCGCGCGACGGCGGGCAAGGCGAGCGCGCCAAGCATCAAGGAGCGACGGTGCAGTGTCATGACTGTTCCTTCCAGCTGGCCTTGCGGACATGCGTGACGCGCACACGCCCCTTGGCTGTTTTCGCCGTGATGGCGGGGTTGGTTACGCGGGTTTCTGTGCTGGCCTGTCCGGTCAGCGGATTCCACATGCCCGCCTGGCCCGGCAGCGCGAGCGGTTGCAGGATAAAGTCGTCCCGCTTGGCGTTGTGCAGGCACATGGAAATCGGGCCATCGGCGGTCTGCACCATGAAGACGCAGGCCTCGATGCGGCAGCGGTCCAGCGCGCCTGCATCCATGAAGTCATGGATGAAGAAGGCCAGGCGATGTGGCCGGCCACGCAGTGCGGCAAGCTTGCGCAAGCCCCATGGCAGCATGGCGCGCGCGAAGGCCGGGCGCGTCAGCAGGCGCCAGCCGATCGCGGCCGCCGCGCGCCAGGCGGGCATGCGTTCGAACTTCATCTCCGCGGTGTGCGCCATGATCGCCGCCATCACCGGCTTGTCGTCGTAGAGGTCCACGACACGACCGCGCGAGACCAGCGTCAGCGCGTGCCGGTTGCAATCGCCATGGCCCGCGAAAGGCGTGTCGAAGCTGATGCGCGCGCCGGCGCCGCGCTGGATTTGCCGCGCGACATTGGTGCTGTTAACGAGCCCTTCCGAGCCACCCGCCACGCCACGCCCGGTCGCCGCCTGCAACTGAAAACTGGCGAGCGACACATCCGCCGCCTGCGCCACCATGAAGCGCGCGACATCGGGGATCTCGGCCAGGTTGCCATCATGCACGGTGGTGTTGAACAGGATGCGCAGGCCAAGCCCGCGGGCGCGCGCGATGTATTCGGCCCGCAGCGCGTTCAGCGCGTTTTCATCAGCAAAACCCTTGCGGTTCTGCGTGGTGTCGATATGGAACGCCACATCGCGCAGGCCAACGCGCGCCAGGTCCCGCAACAGATCGCGCGTCGCCTTGATGCCGTTGGTGAACAGGTTCGGGTACAGCCCGGCTTCTGCGACATATCGCACGATCGCGACCAGTTCATCGCGCGCGCGCAGCGTGGGGTCACCGCCCGTCACCTGCACTTCCGTGCCCGGTCCGTATTGTGCTGCGATGGCGTCAACTCGGGAAAGCACCTCGGCCAGCGGGATGTCCTTCACCGCCTCCGAATGGTCGGACAGATAGCACAGCGTGCAATCCAGATTGCAGCGCTGGGTGATTTCCAGCGCGACGCAGCCGATCGCCCAACGCCGGCCCATGGATTGCAGCGGGTGCCACTGCCCGGTCGCGGCCATGCGTTGGCGCGCAAGTTGCAGCGGGTCGTCGCCGGCCTCGCGCGGCGGGTATGGGCGTGCGGCGGCGATCTCCGCCGCGCCCATGCACCCACCTGGTACCTGCATTCCATCCATGTTGTGTGCCCCCGTTCCGGTCTTCGGTGGGGACTACGGCGGCAGCGGGCGTTCAGATGCAGCGCGGTGCGACTATCCGGCCGCCGGCAGCAACCGCCCGCCGGCCAGGCGCAACACGCGGTCAGGCTTTTCCACGCCCACCAACCGGTGCGTGATCAACAGCATGGACCGCCCGCGCGTGGCCGCTTCCAGCGTTTCCAGGAAGGCACGCTCGGTGTCGGCATCCAGGCCGGTCGTCGGTTCATCCAGAACCAGCAACGGTGCGGCCGGCAACAACGCGCGGGCCAGCGCGATGCGCCGCGCCTGGCCGCCGGAGAACCGCGCGCCACCCTCGCCGCAATCGGTGGCCAGGCCATCGGGCAAAGCGCGCAGCAGATCGGCCATGCCCACCTGCGCCAGCACCCGCCAGAGCGCGGCATCGGGCGCTTCGGGGGCAGCGATGCGCAGGTTTTCGGCCACCGTCGCATCGAAGATGCGCGCATCCTGGGTCAGTGTCGCGATGCGGCCGCGCAGCGCGGCTGCGGGCAATTCGGCAATATCCACGCCGCCCAGGCGGATGCGCCCCGCCTGCGGTGCGGCGAGTTTCAGCAGCAGCTGCGCGATGGTCGAGTTGCCCGCACCCGATGGCCCC
>JAAFHD010000446.1 GCA_013298245.1 Alphaproteobacteria bacterium | reverse complement strand
CATCACCATCATGACGCCGGTGTTTCGTGATGCGCGCTGCATCGGCTTCTTCGGCAGCACCATCCACCACACCGATATCGGCGGCTACGGCGTCGGCGCCGGCGCGCGCGACGTGCATGAAGAAGGCCTGTGGATTCCACTCGCGAAACTGCACGAAGCCGGCCGCCCCAACGAACTCTTGCACGACATCATCCGCCGCAATGTCCGCACGCCGGACCACGTGATGGGCGACCTCTCCGCACAAATCGCCGCCGGCCGTGTCGGCGCTGAACGGCTGAATGCACTGTGCGACCGCGCGGGCCTGGCGGATATCGAATCCCTCTCCGACAACGTCCTGCGCCGCTCCGAAGATGCGACGCGCGCATCCATCCGCGCGCTGCCCGCCGGCACCTGGCATGGCGAGAGCATTTTCGATGTCCCCGGCGGCACGCGCATCACGCTGAAAGCCGCCGTCACCGTGGACAATGTCGCGGGCGAACTCACCATCGACTTCGCCGGCTCCTCCCCCGAAGCGCCGATCGGCATCAACGTGGTCCTCAACTACACCGCCGCCTACGCCAACTTCGCGGTGCGCGCGTCACTGGATCCAGACCTGCCGAACAACTGGGGCAGCCTGCGCCCGGTGCGCGTCATAGCCCCCGAAGGCAGCATCGTGAATTGCCGCTACCCCGCACCCGTCAATGCGCGCCACGTCGTCGGCATGTACGTGCCATTTCCCATCCTGAAAGCGCTCGCGCATATCCTGCCGGACCGCGTCCCGGCCGAGGGCAGCGGCGCCGTCTGGACCATCCAGATCCAAGGCCGCGACGAGGCGGACCGCCCCTTTACCTCCAGCATGTTCAACTACTCCGGCGGCATGGGCGCGCGGCGGATGAAGCCCGGCCTGTCCGCCACCTGCTACCCCACGGGTGTGGCCGCCGTGCCGGTCGAAGTGCTCGAAGCCGCCATGCCCATCCTGTTCACGCGCAAGGAATTGCGCCGCGGCTCGGGCGGCATCGGCGCGCAACCAGGCGGCGACGGCCAACGCATCGGCTACCGTCTGCGCACCACATCGCCCTGGCTGCTGAACGCGGTGGCCAGCCGCACCGATCTCGGCCCCGATGGCCTGGACGGCGGCGGCGGCGGCGCACCAGGCCGCTTCCTGATCAACGGCGCGCCGGTGAACGAAGCGCGCAAGATGGTCATGCAGCCGACCGACGAGGTTCTGATGGAAACCCCCGGCGGCGGTGGCTACGGTCACGCAGGAGAAACGCCATGAACACGACACGTCGCGCCCTACCGGCGCTGCTAGCGACGCCTGCGCTGGCACAACCACTCTTCACCCGCCCCATCCGTTTCATCCTGGGCTTCGCGCCAGGCGGCGCCGGCGACATCACCGCTCGCATGCTGGCCCCCATTTTCCAGGAGGAACTGGGCCAGCCGGTGGTGGTCGACAACCGCCCCGGCGCCGGCAGCATGATCGCCGGCGAAGCGGTCGCGCGCGCCGCCCCCGACGGCCACACCATCTACCTGATGACCACCTCGGACATGTCCGCGCCCGCCTTCTTCCGCACCATCCCGTTCGACGTTTTGCGCGACTTCACACCCGTCGCGCGCATGGTCTGGCTTGACCACGTCATCGCCGTGAACCCGGCCCTCCCCGCCACCAACCTCACCGAACTCATCGCCCTCGCCCGCGCGCGCCCCAACGCGCTGAACATCGGCTCCATCGCCGTCGGCAACGCCCAACAACTCGGCGCCGAACTCTTCCGCAGCATGGCGAACGCGCCGATGACGGGCGTCACCTATCGCACCTCGCCCGAGCTCATCAACGCGCTGGCCACCGGCGAAATCCAGGTGGCGGGAGAGCTGCTGGCACCCATGCTGGGCCAGGTGCGCGCGGGCCGCGTGCGCGTGCTGGCCGTCGCCGCACCCACGCGCTTCCCGACACTGCCGGACATCCCCACGGCCGCGGAATCCGGCCTGCGCGGCTACAATGTGCGCAGCTGGAACGCCATCGCCTTCCCCGCCGGCACGCCGCGCCCGCAGGTCGATGCGATGAACCGCGCCGTGCGCCGCGCATTGGGTGACGCCACCATCCGCGCGCGGCTCATCGAGATGGGCGGCGTGCCCGAACCCTCGTCGCCGGAAGAACTCGCAGCCCTCATCCCGCAGGCCGTCGCCGAATGGGGCCGCATGGCCGAACTGGCCGGCGTGCAGCGCCAATGATAGCTCGCCGCGCGCTGCCCGCACTGCTGGCCGCGCCCGCGCTGGCGCAAGCGCCATGGGCGCCCGACCGCCCCATCCGCTGGATCATCGGCTTCGCACCTGGCGGCGTGGGCGACACCACTGCGCGCCTGGTCGCGCCCCGCCTGGCCGAAACCCTGGGCCAGCCCGTGGTGATCGAAAACCGACCCGGCGCCGGCGGGATAGTTGCAAGTGAAACCGTCGCGCGCGCCGCCCCCGATGGCCACACGCTGCTGCTCGTAACCGCCACCGCCGCCACCGCGCCGCACCTGTTCCGCACCCTGCCCTATCATCCGATCGACGACTTCACACCTGTCTCGCAACTGGCGTTTTTCCACCATGCCATCGTCACCGCTGCGGCCAGCCCCTATGCCGATCTGCGCGCGCTGATCGCGGCCGCGCGCGCGCCTGGTGCGCGCATCAATCTCGGCTCCGTCAGTGTCGGCACGGCGCTGCATCTCTCGCTCGCGCTGTTCCAATCCATGGGCGGGCTGGCGGGTGCGGAGATCGTGACCTACCGCTCCACCGGCGAATTGCTGACCGCGACCATGGCCGGCGACATCGCCGCCGCGATGGAAGTTGCCGCGACCACCTTGCCCGGCATCGAGGGCGGGCGCCTGCGCGCGCTCGCCGTCACATCGCCCACGCGCATCGCGCGTTTGCCGGATGTGCCGACCGTCGCCGAACAGGGCATGCCCGATTATGCGGTGCGCACCTGGAACGGCGTGGCCGGCCCCGCGCGCATGCCGCCGGCCATCACCGAACGCCTGCACCGCGAACTCGCGCGCATCATGCGCGAGCCGGAAATTCGCGCGCGGCTGGAACCATTGGCGGTGGAACCTGTGGGCGGCACGCCTGCCGAACTGGCCGCGCTGCTGCGCACCGAAACCGAACTCTGGGGCCGCGTCATCCGAACCGCCAACATTGAAAGGCAATGAGCATGATCCCGAAGATCGACTGGAGCAGCATCCCCTGGACCACCGTGCGCCCAGGCGTGGAACGCAAGGGTTTCACCGGTGCGGGC
>JAAFHD010000445.1 GCA_013298245.1 Alphaproteobacteria bacterium | reverse complement strand
GACGGGGCCGATATACGTCGGCAGGTCGGCCACCGTGTCGCTGAAGGTCGCGAAGACCAGGCCGCGATAGCTGTCCACGCGGAGTTGCCGCAGGCTGTGTTGGGCAGGGTTGAAGTCGGCCGGCATGCCGGTCATGTCCTTCTGGCCGCGCCGGAATGGCACGCCTTGCAGGTTGCCCTTCGTGCCGTAATTCCACTGGTGATAGACGCAGGTGTGGTTCAGCGCATTGCCGCGGCGCAGGCGGCAGACCACGGCGCCGCGATGCGCGCAGCGATTGACCCAGGCGGCCAAAGTGCCGTCCTCGGCGCGGGTCATCACCACGGGCGTTTCGCCGATATAGGTGCTTTTGAAATCGCCGGGGTTGGGGATCTCGGCTTCGAGGCCCAAGAAATTCCAGGTGGGGCCGCGGAAGATGCGTTCCTGTTCCAGCGCGTAGATCTCGGGGCTGGAGAAGACGGCATAGGGCACGCGCGAGCCGTCGCTGCGGGGGAAGGTGGGCGCTTGGGTATCGGGCATCGGTGCCTCCGTCCTTGGGCATGATCCGCAAAGGCGGGATCGCCGGCGTGGTGACAGTGTGTCGCGGGGCGCGGCGCGCGGGAAGTGGTTATGCTGCGCGCCATGACGCCGATGGAAACGCTGGTCGCGACGGAGAATCTGCTGGTGCTGGCGGCCGTGCCGGGAGAGGAGGTGCGGCATTGCGGCGGGTTGATCGCGCATGCTTGTGCGCGCGGGCGGCCGCCCTTGGTCGCACTGTTGACCGATGGGGCGGAGAGCGATGCGGAGGCGGCAGCGGTGGCCAGGCGCGCGCGCCAGGCAGCGGCCGCGCTGGGGCTGCCGGAGACGCGGCTGTTCCTGTTCGGGCTGCGCCGGGGTGCGGCGGCGGATGCGGTGATGCAGGCGGCGCTGGTGGATGCGCTGCATTTCCTGATGTGGTCGCGCGATTGCGCGGTGCTGGTGGCGCCGCCGGTGGGCGGGGTTGATCATGCGGCGGCGCGGGATGCGGCGCGGGTGGTGGCGGTGCGGACCGGGGTGGTGGCGCTGGGCGTGGGTGGCGAGGTTTTTGTGCCGCCCGTGCCGGCAGCGGCGCGCAAGGTGTTGGGTTTGGCGGCCTATGGTTTGGATGGGGCGAGGGAGGCCTATGGGCCGCTGTCGGGCGGGTGAATTTGCCTTACTGCCTTACTATCTTGCTATCTTTCCCGGGCGTTGGTGCGCGCTTGCGACATATTCGGGACGGGCGAGGGGCCTGTCGGGTGGGGCGGATGCGGTTGTCAAACAGCGAGCCCAGAATAGGAATTATGGCCGCAAAAGTCAATCTTTTCCGCGGCTGGCGAGGCGATCGGCGGCGGCGCCGGCCGGGGCCAGATGCGCGCGGCCATCGCGTTCAGCCCAGGTGGCGAAGGCGGCCAGGCTGTCGCGCGCGGCTTCGGCAGGCATGGCGCCCGTGGCCTGCATCCAGCGCAGCCAGAGCAACCAGGTGGCGGCCAGGTCGGTTTCGCAATAGGCGGTGACATCGGCCATGCGGCCGGCGGCGATAGTGGGTTCGACATCGAAACCCGCCAGGCCCTGCTTGGCGGGGATGCCGAGCAGGGCGCAGGCCTCGGCCAGTGATGGCGGCGTGCTGGCGCGGAAGCCGGAGAGGCGGTCGCACAAATCCACATGGGCGGCGCTGTAGCGGTGGGTGTATTGGCGCCCGCCGAGGCCCAAGAGGTTGGGCATGGGCACGCCGGTGGCCAGCGCGCGGTAGCGCAACACGGGCACGTCGAAGCCGGAGGTGTTGAAGCCGACCAGAAGCGGGCCGTGCGACAGGGCGGTGTCGAGGCGCGCGAGCAATGTGGGTTCGTCGAAGGCGTCGGTGCCGCGGGCGATGCATTGCGATACGCGCCAGGGTTCGTCGGGGGCGTCGCGTTCGGCGCGCAGCACGCCCAGCACCACCAGCTTGTGCAAAGGGGGTTTCAGGAAGGCGGTGGTGGGGTCCTGACCGTCGCGGGCGTAGCGGGCGCCAAGTGTCGCGCGCAAGGCGTCATCTGGCACATCGGGGCCGAGCAGGGCGCGGCCGGCGTCGAGGTCCGGCAGGGTCTCGATGTCGAGGACCAGGACGCGGTCGGTCACGGCCGGATCACGCGCTGAGCACGCGCCCCGCCACCGCATCCAGCTTGGCCAGCAGTGCGGGGTCGCGCTGGTCGGGTGCGGTGATCAGCGCGTGGTCGAGTGCGGTGTTGCACCCGGCCGGGCAGGCGCCGCGCGGGGCGGCCAGCTTGGGCACCACCGCCTTGACCAAGGCGCGCGCGCGGTCGGCGTTGGAGAACAGCACCTTCACGACCTGGTCCACCGTCACCGCGTCATGGTCCGGGTGCCAGCAGTCGAAGTCGGTCACCATGGCGACGGAGGCGTAGCAAAGCTCGGCCTCGCGGGCGAGTTTCGCCTCGGGCATGTTGGTCATGCCGATCACGTCGCAGCCCCATTGGCGGTAGAGCAACGACTCGGCCTTGGTGGAGAATTGCGGGCCTTCCATGACCAGGTAGGTGCCGCCGCGGGTCATGGGCAGGGAGAGTTCGCGCCCCGCTGCTTCCAGCGCGTCAGTCAGGCGCGGGCAGGTCGGGTGGGCGACCGAGACATGCGCCACGCAACCCACGCCGAAGAAGGATTTTTCGCGCGCGAAGGTGCGGTCGATGAACTGGTCCACCAGCACGAAATGGCCGGGTGGGTAGTCTTCCTTCAGCGACCCCACGGCGGAGAGGGAGATGATTTCGGTGACGCCCGCGCGCTTCATCGCGTCGATATTCGCGCGGTAGTTCAGCGCCGATGGCGGGCGCGGATGGCCGCGGCCGTGGCGGGGCAAAAACACGCAGCGCACGCCATGCAGGCGGCCGAATAGCAATGCGTCCGAAGCCTCGCCCCAGGGCGTTTCAATGCGGCGCCATTCGCGGTCTTCCAGGCCGTCGATGTCGTACAGGCCGGAGCCGCCGATCATGCCGATGACGGGTTCGAACAGCTGGGTCATGCGGGTCTCTCGCTGGGGTGGCGGCGTTGTGCGTCAGCCGGCGGCGCGGCGCAATGCGGCGCAGATGGGGACCATTTTGCCGATGGCGTGCTGCGCGAACAGCACCAGCGCGGCGCGGGTTTCGGGCGGCGGCAGGTCCGGCGCCATGGCGGGCGGGATGGCGCGGGCGGCCTGCGCTGCGGTGTCCAGCGTGGCGGCGATGACGGGCGCCATGTCCACCCCGCGCAGCACGCGTTCGGCGCCGGCCAGCACGTCCGGCC
>JAAFHD010000444.1 GCA_013298245.1 Alphaproteobacteria bacterium | reverse complement strand
CTGCCGCCGGTGGACCTGCTGCGCGCCGCCCCCGCGCGCGGAAACACCGGCCCCGACGCCGACGCACTGACCGCCAATGCGCGCCGCCTGGAACAGGTGCTGGATGATTTCGGCGTGCAAGGCACCATCACCGATATCCGCCCCGGCCCCGTGGTCACGCTCTACGAATTGGAACCGGCACCCGGCACCAAATCCTCGCGCGTGATTGGCCTGGCGGACGACATCGCGCGCAACATGTCGGTGGTCGCGGTGCGCATCGCCACCGTGCCCGGGCGCACCGTGATGGGCATCGAACTGCCCAACAGCAAGCGCGAAATGGTCTACTTCCGCGAACTTCTGGAATCCGAGGAATTCTCCCGCGGTTCCGCCCGCCTGCCGATGGCGATGGGCAAGGATATCGGCGGCGGCCCGGTCTTCGCCGACCTCGCGCGCATGCCGCATTTGTTGATCGCCGGCACCACCGGTTCGGGCAAGTCGGTGGGCATCAACACGATGATCCTGTCGCTGCTCTATCGCTTCACGCCCGATGAGTGTCGCTTCATCATGATCGACCCGAAAATGCTGGAATTGTCGGTCTATGACCGCATCCCGCATCTGTTGGCCCCGGTCGTGACGGAACCGCCGAAAGCCATCGGCGCGCTGAAGTGGACGGTGAAGGAAATGGAACGCCGCTACCGGTCCATGTCCTCGATCGGGGTGCGCAATATCGCCGGCTACAACGAACGCGTCGAAGCCGCGCGCGACAAGGGCGAGGTGCTGACGCGCAAGGTGCAAACCGGCTTCGACCCGGAAACCGGCAAGCCCGTGTTCGAAGAACAGGCGCTGGCGCTGGAACCGCTGCCGATGATCGTCGTCGTCATCGACGAAATGGCGGATCTGATGATCGTCGCCGGGAAGGATATCGAGGCCGCGGTGCAGCGCCTGGCGCAGATGGCGCGCGCGGCGGGCATCCACGTGATCATGGCCACCCAACGCCCATCGGTGGATGTCATCACCGGCACCATCAAGGCCAATTTCCCCTCCCGCGTGTCCTTCAGCGTGACGTCCAAGATCGACAGCCGCACCATCCTGGGCGAACAGGGCGCCGAACAACTGCTGGGCCAGGGCGACATGCTGTTCAGCGCCGGCGGCGGGCGTTTGCAACGCGTGCACGGCCCCTTCGTGTCGGACGAAGAAGTGCAGCGCGTGGCCGACTGGCTGCGCGAACAGGGCGAACCGCAATACGTGGAAGAAGTCACCGAAGCGGCCGATGACGAGGAGATGGGCCTGTCCGGCATCGCCGGCGCGTCGGATGCCGACAAGTCGCTGTTTGACCGCGCGACCGATCTGGTCTCCCGTGAAGGCAAGTGCAGCATCTCGATGGTGCAGCGCTACCTCTCCGTCGGCTACAACAAGGCGGCGAAGCTGGTGGAGCAGATGGAAAAGGAAGGCGTGGTCGGCCCCGCGAATCACCAGGGCAAGCGCGAAGTATTGGCGCGGCGCAGCTTCGACTGATGCGCGCGCTGGCGGTCATGCTGCTGCTGGTGGCACCCGCCTTCGCGCAGCCGCGCAACGCCCCGCCGCGCGCGGAACCGGTGCCGCTGATGGACGTCGCCATCACCTATCGCGCCACGCTGGCGGACCGCGCCGATGCGCCCTTGGGCGAAACGCGCATCGCCTATCACGCCGCCTCCGCCACCTGGCGCATCGAACCACCGCAACCGGGCGTGCATGTGCTGGTCGACCGCCGCGCCGGCCGCGCCACCATGGTGATGGAACGCCGCCGCGCCACGCTGGACATGGCCGCCGACGAAACGCTCATGCAGGAAGTCGAAGCCGCCTTCACCCAGAACGCCGCCGAACGCGGCGCGCAGCAGCGCATCCTGAACATCCCGTGCACCATTTGGCGCCTGCGCGATGCGGGCAGTGTGTGCCTCTCCGCCCGCGGCGTGATGCTGCGGCGTGATTTCCCCGGCGGTGGTTTCCTGGAAGCCACGCAGGTCACCATCGCCGCACAGGACAGTGATGCCTTTCGCCCGCCACAAGGCTTCCGCATGATCACCATCGAACAGATGCTGAGCCCCCAATGAGGACCATGCCCATGCGCTTTGCCCTGCTGCTGCTGGCCGCACCCGCCTTCGCGCAGGACCGCCCGCCGGCCATCTTCCCCGCGCGCGATGTCGCCGTCGAATACCGCCTGCAATCCGACGGCCAGACGCACAATATGCGCATGAGCTGGCTCTCCGCGCGCAACTTGGTCCGCATCGACATGCCGCAGGGTTTCGGCGTGTTCGACCAGCGCGCCGGCACCGGCTTCATGGCGATGGAACGCGAGAGGATCGTGATGGACATCAACGCCAATGCCACCCCTGGCGGCGCGCTGATGCGCGTGCCGGAAAACGCCCGCTTCACCCGCGAAGCGCAGGACCGTGTGGCGGGCCAGGCCTGCACCACCTGGCGCGTGGAAAGCCAGGGCCAGTCCTCGCGCTCCTGCATCACGCCGGACGGTGTGATGCTGCGCACGGTCACGGGCAACACCACCATCGAAGCGCAGCGCGTGGAATACGCGGCACAGGATGCCGCGCGCTTCAACCGCCCCGCAGGCTTCCAGAGCTTCCAGATGCCCGCGGGCATCGCACCACCCGGCGGCACCTTCCCCCAACGCGGCACCGCCTTGCCGCCGCCAGGCCTGCGATGATCGGCCGCCGCTCCCTGCCGCTGCTGCTGGCAACACCAGCACTGGCGCAAACCACGCCCGACGCCACGATCATCCGTCGCATCGAGGGCTGGTTCAACACGCTGACCACGCTGCGCGCGCGCTTCACGCAGGTCGCGCAGAATGGCGCGACCGCCACCGGCACCGCGCTGATCTGGCGCCCGGGCCGCATGCGCTTCGACTATGACCCGCCCGAACCCACGCTGCTGATCGCCAATGGCGGGCAGTTCTTCCATTGGGACAAGGAGCTGCGCCAGCCCTCGATCGTGCTGGTGAATTCCACGCCCTTGGGCGTGCTGCTGCGCAACCCGCTGACGCTGTCGGGTGATGTGACGGTGGTGGCGACGGAGCGTCGTGGCGGGTTGATCGGCGTAACGCTGCATCGCACGGGCGCGGCGCAGGAAGGCCGCATCAGCCTGACCTTCGATGAGGAACCGCTCGGCCTGCGGCAATGGGTGGTGCAGGACGCGCAAGCGCGCATCACGCGGGTCACGTTGCAGAATGTGGAACTGGGGGTCCGGTTGGACCCCTTCCAATTTGCCTTCAACGACCCGCGATTCCGGGAGGA
>JAAFHD010000443.1 GCA_013298245.1 Alphaproteobacteria bacterium | reverse complement strand
TGACGGGAATCGTCTGGCTGCATCGGAAAATCCAGGACGCCTTCTTCCTGGTCGTCGGCAGCCGCACCTGCGCGCACCTGATCCAATCCGCGGCGGGCGTGATGATCTTCGCCGAACCGCGCTTCGCGACCGCCATCCTGGAAGAACGCGACCTTGCGGGCCTGGCGGATGCCAACGAGGAACTGGACCGCACCGTCGCGCAGCTGATGGCGCGGCGGCCGGACATCAAGCTGCTGTTCCTGGTCGGCAGTTGTCCGTCGGAGGTGATCAAGCTGGACCTGGCGCGCGCCGCGCAGCGCCTGGATGCGCGCTTCAAGCCCGATGGCAAGCGCGTGCTGAGCTATTCCGGCAGCGGCATCGAGACCACCTTCACCCAGGGCGAAGACGCTTGCCTGGCAGCACTTGTGCCGGAAATGCCGCGCGATGACGCGCCGCAATTGCTGGTTGTCGGCGCGCTGGCGGAGGTGGTGGAAGACCAGTTCGCGCGGCTGTTCCGCGCGATGGGAATCGATCGCTTCGCCTTCCTGCCGCCGCGCCGCGCAGCGGCCATTCCTGCCGTTGGCGCGGGCACGAAATTCCTGCTCGCACAGCCCTTTCTGGCCGACACCGCGCGCGCCTTGGAGGCGCGCGGCGGCGTGCATGTGCCGGCGTTGTTTCCACTTGGCGCGGAGGGCACTACGGCGTGGCTTTCCGCCGGTGCGGCCGCGATGGGCGTGCCCGCCGCGCGCATGCGTGAGACGACCGCGATCCCCGAACGCCGTGCACGCGAAGCCCTGACGCGCTCGCGCGAACTGCTAGGCGGCAAGTCTATTTTCTTCATGCCTGACAGCCAGTTGGAAGTGCCGCTGGCGCGCTTCCTCTCGCGCGAATTGGACATGCGGCTGGCTGAAGTCGGCACGCCCTATCTGCACCGCGGGCATCTTGCGCACGAACTCGCCGCGCTGCCTGAAGGCACGATGCTGAGCGAGGGCCAGCATGTCGAACGCCAACTGGACCGGGTGCGCGCCGCACGCGCCGATTTGACCGTGTGCGGACTGGGCCTCGCGAATCCGCTGGAGGCCGAGGGCCTGCGCACGAAGTGGTCGATCGAACTCGTCTTCACCCCGGTGCAGGGCTACGACCAGGCCGCTGATCTCGCGGAATTGTTCGCCCGTCCGCTGCGCCGCGCCGCGCTGCTGGAGGTTTAGAGATGCAGCTCGCATTCTGGACCTATGAAGGCCCGCCGCATGTCGGCGCGATGCGTGTCGCGACCGGCATGATCGGCCTGCACTATGTGCTGCACGCGCCGCAGGGCGACACCTACGCGGACCTGTTGTTCACGATGATCGAGCGCGACGGCAAGCGCCCGCCCGTCACCTACACGACATTCCAGGCGCGCGACCTCGGCGGCGATACGGCGGAGCTGTTCAAGACCGCCGCGCGCGAAGCCTATGAACGTTTCAAGCCGCAGGCGCTGCTGGTGGGTGCGAGCTGCACAGCCGAATTGATCCAGGATGATCCGGGTGGCCTGGCGAAGACCGCTGGCCTGCCGGTGCCGGTCGTGGCGGTGGAATTGCCGAGCTATTCCAAGAAGGAAAACTGGGGGTCGGCGGAGACCTTCTATCAGATTTGCCGCGCCTTCGTGCGGCCGGCGACGACGCCGGCACCGCGTGCGACGTGCAACATCCTGGGGCCGACCGCGCTGGGCTTTCGCCATCGCGATGATGTGCGCGAGATTCGCGGACTGCTGGAACAGCTGGGTGTCACAGTGAATGTGGTGGCACCGACCGGTGCCTCGCCCGATGACCTGACGCGCCTGACGGAAGCGCATTTCAACGTCGTGCTGTATCCGGAAACCGCTGGCGTCACGGCCGATTGGCTGGCGCGCGTCCACAAGATGCCGCGCACGCGCATGATCCCGATGGGCGTGGGTGCCACGCAGGATTTCATCCGCGAAGTGGGTGAGATCGCGGGCATCGACACTGCGCGCATCGAACAGGCTTCGCGCCTGCCCTGGTACTCGCGCAGCGTCGACTCGACCTATTTGACGGGCAAGCGCGTCTTCATCTTCGCCGACGCGACGCACGCCATCGCCGCCGCGCGAGTCGCGGCGAAGGAGATGGGTTTTTCGGTCTGTGGACTCGGCACCTATTCACGCGAATTCGCACGCGATGTGCGCGAAGCCGCGGCGCAGTATGGCGTCGAGGCGCTCATCACCGATGACTACCTGGAAGTGGAACGCGCCATCGCCGAAGCACAGCCCGAACTGGTGCTGGGCACGCAGATGGAACGCCACATCGCCAAGCGTTTGGGCGTGCCCTGTGCGGTGATTTCAGCACCCGTGCATGTGCAGGATTTCCCCGCGCGCTTCTCGCCGGTGATGGGTTTCGAAGGTGCGAATGTGCTGTTCGACACCTGGGTCCATCCGCTGATGATGGGCCTGGAGGAACACCTGCTGACGATGTTCCGCGACGACCACGAATTCAAGGACAGCGCCAAGCCATCCCACCTTGGCGCGGGCGCCATCCAGGTCGCGGAAGCACCTGCTGCCATCACGCAAAGCTGGGCCGCTGATGCCGAGCAGGAGTTGAAAAAGATCCCGTTCTTCGTGCGCGGCAAGGCGCGCCGGAACACGGAAAAATTCGCCGCCGAACAAGGCATCGCCACCATCACGGTCGAGACGCTGTATGACGCAAAAGCGCATTTCGCCCGCTGACGCCACAACCCCGATGCGCATCGTCATCGTGACGATGGACGCGCATCTGGGCGCCGCCGCGCGCGAGGCGCAGGCAGCGTTGGCGCGCGACCATGCCGGCCTGCAACTGACAGTCCATTCGGCCGATGACTGGGCGTCCCACGCGGCCGCGCTGGAGCGTTGCCTGGCTGATGTCGCGCGCGCCGACATCATCGTCGCGACCATGCTCTTCCTGGAAGATCATGTGCGCCTGGTGCATGCGGCGCTGGCCGCACGGCGCGACAACTGCATGGCGCTGGTGGGGCTGATGTCCGCGCCGGAGATCACCAAGCTCACGCGCATCGGCGGCTTCGACATGGGCGTCGAGGCCAAGGGCGTCATGGCGATGCTGAAGAAGCTGCGCGGTTCGAAAACCGGCGCGTCTTCCGGCCAGGGCCAGATGCGCGTGCTGCGCGAATTGCCGAAGCTGCTGCGTTTCATCCCCGGCACCGCGCAGGATGTGCGCGCGTATTTCCTGTGCATGCAGTATTGGCTGGCGGGCAGCGGCGACAACATCGCCAACATGATGCGCCTGCTGGTCAACCGCTATGCCGCGGGCGCGCATGCT
>JAAFHD010000442.1 GCA_013298245.1 Alphaproteobacteria bacterium | reverse complement strand
GTCACCTCCGGCAGCCTGTCGGTGCAGGAATGCGGCATGGCGCTGCGCCATGCGTCAGCCGCCGCGCGCGCCATCTGCATCGGCGTCGTCGCGCAATCGCACGGCGTGCCACCGGAATCCATCCGCGTCGAAGACGGCATCTTTCACGGCCCCGCCGGCCCCATCGGCAGCTACGCCGCACTCGCCGATCGCGCGCTGCTGGATTGCGAAGCCCCCGCCAACGCGCCCCCCAAACCACCCGAAGCCCGCCGCATCGTCGGGCGCGCGGCCCCGCGCCTCGACCTGCCCGCCAAAGTGTTCGCCGAAGCGCGGATGATCCACGACATCCGCCTGCCCAACATGCGCCACGCGCGCGTCATCCACCCACCCGCCGCCGCCGCGCGCCTGGCGGACCTGCCCGACACAATGCTGCCCGCGGGCGCCGTGCTGGTGCGCGACGGTAGCTTCCTCGCCGTCATCGCCCCCGACGAACACACGGCCGAACTTGCCGCGCGCCGCATCACCACCCGCGCGCAATGGACCACACCGCCCGACCTGCCCGCCGACATCCACACCTGGATGGACACCGCCCCCGGCGACGAATCCCTCGTCATCGACCAGGGCACCACCGCCCCCGCAACCATCACGCGCGACTTCACCCGCCCCTTCTTCGCCCACGCCTCCGTCGGCCTGTGCTGCGCCATCGCGCAATGGCACCAGCAAGGCGTCACCGTCTTCAGCCACACCCAAGGCCCCTACAATCTCCGCGCCGACCTCGCGAAAGCCCTGCTGCTGGACCCCGCGCAGGTCACTGTCATCCACGCCGAAGGCAGCGGCTGCTACGGCCACAACGGCGCCGATGATGTGGCGCTGGACGCCGCCCTCGCCGCCCGCGCACTCCCCGGCACGCCCGTGCGCATGCTGTGGAATCGCGCGCAGGAACTGGGCTCCGCGCCACTCTCCCCGGCCATGCGCGTGCGCGTCGCCGCAACCATCGCCGATGGCCGCATCACCCATTGGTCCTCGCGCATCATCTCCAACGGCCATTCCTCCCGCCCCGGCCGATCGCCCGAACCCACGCTGCTGGCAGCCCCCCTGATCCCCGGCGGCAAACCCATCCCCGCCGCGATCAACCCCCCACTCGCCGGCGGCGGCGGCGCGCAGCGCAACGCCGTGCCGCTCTACGACACCCCCAACCAGCGCGTGGAACTGAAGCGCGTGACGGACATGCCCATCCGCACCTCCGCGCTCCGCGGCCTCGGCGCGCTCATCAACGTCTGGTCCATCGAAAGCGTCATGGACGAATTGGCCGAAGCCGCCGGCCAGGACCCGCTGAATTTCCGCCTGGCACACCTGACGGACGCCCGCGCCCGCGCCGTGCTGGAAACCGCCGCCAGCATGGCCAACTGGCGCGCCCGCGCACCCGGCCTGGGCCTGGCCGTCGCGCGCTACAAGGGGCTTGGCGCCTGGTGCGCCGTCGTCGCGCGCGTGGAAGCCGAAGCGCGCGTCCGCTGCCGCGAACTGCACATCGCCGTCGACATGGGCGAAGTCATCAACCCCGACGGCGCCGCCAACCAGATCGAAGGCGGCGCGCTGCACGGCGTCTCCGTCGCCCTGCACGAACAGTCACGCCACGACCACCAACGCGTCATCAGCGACACATGGGCCGAATACCCCGTCCTCCGCTTCCCCGATGTCCCACGCGTCCACATCCACCTGATCGCGCGCCCCGACCAACCCCCGCTCGGCGCCGGCGAGGCCAGCATGGCGCCCAGCATCGCCGCCATCGCCGGCGGCATCTTTTCGGCGCTCGGCACCCGCCCCACACGCCTGCCCTTCACCCCGGAAAACCTGTGAAACTCCACCTCACCTTGGCCTGCACGGCCTCCGACCGCACGCGCCCCATCCTCGACGGCCGCGTCACCATCCCCGGCGTCGACTTCACCTTCCTCCCCGGCGAACCCGAGGACATTTTCCGCCGCGCACTCCGCGACCGCGCCTTCGCGGTGACCGAGCTCTCGATGGGCAGCCACATCGTCACCACCGCCCGCGGCGACAGCCCTTACGTCGGCGTGCCCGTCTTCCCCTCCCGCGCCTTCCGCCACAGCGGCGTCTACCTGCGCGCCGGCGCCGGCATCACCACGCCGAAGGACCTCGAAGGCCGCATCGTCGCCCTCCCCGAATTCCAGCAAACCGCAGCCCTCTGGGTGCGCGGTTTCCTCCGCGAACAATACGGCGTGGACACCCGCGCCATCCGCTGGCGCTCGGGTGGCGAGCGCGTCGCCATCGCCCCCCCACCAGGCCATGACCTGACCCCCCTCGGCGAAGACCCCGAAGCCGCACTCGACGCCGGCCGCGCCGACGCCTTGATCGGCCCGCGCATCCCCGCCGGTCTCGCACGCGGCAGCATCACCCGCCTCTGGCCCGACTACGCGTCGGAGGAACGCGCCTGGCACAAGCGCACGCAATTCTTCCCCATCATGCACTGCATGGCCGTCCGCAAGGACATCGCCGAAGCCCACCCCTGGCTGCCGCTGGAAATCCACCGCGCCTTCGCCCGCGCCCGCGCCATCGCACTCGAAGAACTCTCCCTCATTAACGTGCTCCGCGTCTCCATGCCCTGGGTCGCCGCCGCCTTCGAGGAACAGCGCGCCGCGATGGGTGGCGACCCCTGGCCGATCGGCTTCACCCGCAACCGCGAGGAAATCGCCGCCATGATCCGCTTCGCCGCCGCCGACGGCCTGATCACCCGCGACATGCCGCCCGAAGAACTTTTTCATTCGAGCGTGTTGGGTGAGCGTTGAATCGAACTCCCATTGTCGTGGGAGACATGATTGATCAGACTCGGCCGAAGTCTGAGGAGTCGCCTATGGTCGCTCGCAAGCACCATTTCGTGCCGCAATGCTACTTGAAGGGATTCACGAAGCATCGTGCGAAACCAAAGCTGTTCGTGGTCGACCTGATCGAGCGCAGATCGTTTGAAGCGAATCCTGCGAGTGTCGCGGCAGAGAGAGATTTTCACGCAGTCGATATGGATGGTCTTCGACCGGATGTCGTCGAAGCCGGTTTAGCGCAATTAGAGAGCGAAATTGCGAACTCACTGTTGAGGGTCAGCAATGATCAAGAGGTCCGAGACGACGAGGATCGCATCTATCTGCTGAATCTAGTCGCGCTACTGGCTGTCAAAAACCCACGAACGCGACGGCGATTCATGGAGGCGCAAGACGATATGCTAAAAAGCATAGCTCGTCTGATGACCGCCGACGATGAGACCTGGGACGCGCAGACTCGAAAAATGCGTGAAGAGGGTTTCC
>JAAFHD010000441.1 GCA_013298245.1 Alphaproteobacteria bacterium | reverse complement strand
AACACGCGATCGCCAGCGTGCCCCGATCCAGCCGGCGCGGCACGGTGCGCGCGGCCAATGACGGCCCGACCAGCGCCTCCCAATCCGCCAGCAGCTGCGCGCTGCCAGGGGCCAGTTTGCGCAGCACCGGGCGCGTCAGCCCGGCCGTCAGCGCGCCCAATGCGCGGGGGCCATGCGGGATCGCCTGTTTGTCCCTATAGGGGCCGGTCATGGGTCTTTCTGCCGCAGCACTTCTGCAATGGTATCACAGCGCGCGCCGCAGCCTGCCGTGGCGCGGCGAGCGTGATCCATACCGCATCTGGCTCTCCGAGGTCATGCTGCAACAGACGACGGTGGCGGCGGTGGGGCCGCGCTACCAGCGTTTCCTGGCCCGCTTTCCGGATGTCGGCGCCTTGGCGGCGGCGCCGTGGGAGGATGTGGCGGCGGAATGGGCCGGGCTTGGGTACTACGCGCGGGCGCGCAACCTGCATGCGGCGGCGCGGGCGGTGGCGGCGGCAGGCGGCTTTCCGCGTGACGCCGAGGGGCTGCGCGAACTGCCCGGCATCGGCGCCTATACGGCCGCCGCCGTCGCCGCCATCGCCTTCGACGAGGCGGTGGTGCCGGCGGATGGCAATGTGGAGCGCGTGATGGCGCGCGCGTATCTGGTGGAAACACCCCTGCCTGCCGCCAAGCCGGAACTCGCGCGCCGGGCGCAAGCCTTCATGGACCAGCCGGCGGCGCGCGCCGCCCCTGGTGATTTCGCGCAGGCGCTGTTCGACCTGGGTGCCACCATCTGCACGCCGCGCAACCCCGCATGCGCGCTGTGCCCATGGATGGCAGGCTGCGCCGCCCGCGCCGCCGGCCGCGCCGCCGAATTGCCGCTGAAGGCCGCCAAGCGCGCGCGCGGCATGCTGCACGGCGTGCATTTCCTGCTGCGCGACGGGCAGGGCCACATCGGCGCCCGGCTGCGCCCGCCCGAGGGCCTGTTCGGCGGCATGTGGGAAATCCCCGGCACACCTTGGCGCGAGGCACCCTGGAGCGATGCGCAAGCCATGCCGCATGCGCCCGATCCGCGCCTGAACTGGCGCGCGGCGCCCGGCGCAGCGCGGCACCAGCTGACGCATCGCGACCTGGTGCTGCGGCTATTCGTGGCCGAAGCGCAGAGCCTGCCGGCAGACCTGTCCCCCTTGGCCCGAGCGGCCGACCTGCCGACCGCGATGCGCAAGTTGCTGGCGCTGGCCGGCGAGTAGGCGCCGCTGCTGACCAAGTTCTGGCTCCGCCGCGAAGGACTGTGTATCCTGCCGCCATGGGCATCCTGAGCGATGAAACCGAGAAGCTGATCGAGGCGCATGCCAGCCGTCGCGGCGAGACGCCCGATAGCATGGTCCGTCGGCTGCTGGGCGAGGCGGTTGCGCGCAAGCCGGACACGGACGCCATCATGCGCATCGCCCGCCGCAGTGCCGCATTGCCACTGCTGGACCCGCGCGACTGGCGCAGCATCCGCGATGAGGCCTGGGGCGGGTGAGCCTGGTGCTCGACACCTCGGCATTGATGGCGATCCTGAATGATGAACCGGACGCGCCGGTCTTTGCCGCGGTGATTGGCAAGGCCGATCATGTGGTGATTTCGGCGCTGACGGTGTTCGAGCTGTTCGTCGTCTCGCTGGGCCGGCGCGGGCCGGCGGGCGTGGCAGCGGCGCGCGACCTGCTGGACGGCGCGGCGGCCAGTATCATCCCCTTCGACGCCGACCAGATGCAGCGCGCGACGGCTGCTTATGGCCGCTTCGGCAAGGGCATTCACCCCGCCGCACGGCTCAACCTGTCCGACTGCGCAGCCTATGCCTTGGCGATGACCATGGGTGCGCCGCTGCTGTTCAAGGGCAATGATTTCACCGCGACCGACGTGGTCGCCGCGCTGTAGCGTGGGCAAAAGGCAGCGGTTGCGCCGATTGTTTGTTTTTCGTTACGATCTCGCCTGCCGACCCCGCGCGAGAACCACCCCATGTCCATGCTGATCTCCGACGATGATGTCGCCGCCATGCGCGCGGCCGAAACCCTGCCCGCGCTGCCCATCCCCATGCAGGTGATTTCCAACGGCGAATTCGTCCCCGCCCCGGCCACCGCGCGGCAGAAACGCGTCGCCCGCGTGGTGCAGGACATCGCCGCCGAAGAAGCACCACGCCAGGGTCTGTCCAAGCGCGCATTCCTGCGCAGCGGTGCCGGCCTCGCCGCCGCCTTCGTCGCCTTGAACCAGGTGCATGGCGATGTGTTCACCGTCTCCCGCGCCGAGGCCGCCACCCCGGATTTGTCCCAGGCCCGTGCGGCACGCTTCGCCGGCCAATTCGTGCTGGACGCGCACACGCATTTCCTGCGCGACCCCTTGCCGCCCGCGCTGCGCCGCTTCCTGAACCTGCGGAACCTCTCGGCGAGCCGCGGCTGGAATCCTGACCTCGCCGGCCGCCAGGCCACCGAAATCGACCTCAAATTCGACAGCTATGTAAAGGAGATGTTCCTCGATTCAGACACCGCCGTCGCGATGCTGACCGGCGCGCCGTCTGATCGGCCCGAGGACTGGTTCCTCACCAACCAGATGAAGCGGGATGCCCGCACGCGCATCAACACCCTGGCCGGCACGCGCCGCCTGCTGACGCAATCGGTCTTCACCCCCGGCCAGTCGGGCTGGATGGACGAGGTGGAACGCACCATCGCCGAGGACCGCCCCGATGCCTGGAAGGGCTACACCATCGGCGACAACACCCATCAGGACCAATCCGCCTTCCCCTTCCGGCTGGACGATCAGCGGCTGATGTATCCCTTCTACGAACGGATCCAGCGCGCGGGCATTCCGGTGGTGGCGATCCACAAGGGCCTGTTCCCGCCCGCGGCGGCCGCGCGCAACCCGCGCCTGGAACCCTTCGCCGCCGTGCCCGATGTGGAACGCGCGGCGCGCGATTGGCCGGGCATTCGCTTCCTGATCTACCATGCCGCATATCGCAATTCCCCGCCCGACCAGGCGGCTGCCTTGTTCGAAGCGACGGGTCGGATGGAATGGCTGTCCGACCTGGCGGAGATGGTCGAACGCACGGGCCTGCGCAATGTCTGGGCCGATGTGGGTGATGTCTTCGCCGGCGTCGTGATTTCGCATCCGCGCCTGGCCGCGGGCATGATCGGCACGCTGGTGAAGGGCCTGGGCGCTGACCGCGTCATCTGGGGCACCGACAGCGTCTGGTATGGCAGCCCGCAATGGCAGATCGAGGCGCTGCGGCGGCTGTCCATGCCCGAGGACCTCTCGCGCCGCTTCGGCCTGCCGGCCTTGGGGGAG
>JAAFHD010000440.1 GCA_013298245.1 Alphaproteobacteria bacterium | reverse complement strand
CCAGCATTGCGCGCGAAAATCCGCTTCAATCGTTGGTGGCGCGAAAGCATTCGCCTCCAGATGCAGGCCGATGATCGCGATGCGTGGCATATGCGCAGCCCCCTTGGTTGCGCGTGACGCTGTCATGTCTAGGATGCGCCCGGAAGGGGCCATCATGACGCGCGATTTTCGCACAGCTTTCGTCAGCACAACGCGCGCATGATGACGCACGCGCTGAGCGACGGCCTGGCCGCATTGGCCAGCGGCAATGGCGCGGCAAAGCTGCCCGTGCGCCTGGAAGCGCCCGACCTTCGCCCCTGGACCGACGGCAATGCCGGCCGCGGCGCATGGAGCTTCGACAGCGGCATCCCCGGCCCGCATGTCGCGGTCATCGCACTCACCCACGGCAATGAAATCGCCGGCGCGATCGTGCTGGACCGCTGGCTGCGCGCAAGGCTGCGGCCGCTCGCTGGCCGGCTCAGCATCATCTTCGCGAACCTCGATGCCTTCTCGCGCTTCAGCGCCGATGACCCGACCATCGCGCGCTTCGTCGAGATGGATTTCAACCGCGTCTGGGATCCGGCATTGCTCGATGGCCCAGGCCGCGCCAGCGAATTGCGCCGTGCGCGCGCGCTGCGGGAATTGCTCGGCAGCGCCGATGTCGTGCTCGACCTGCACAGCGTCTTGTGGCCTTCGGACACGCTGATGCTGGTGGCAGGTGACGCGCCATCCGAACGCCTGGCCGCCTCGCTCGGCGAACCACGCGTCGTCGTGTCGGACCCCGGCCACGAAGCCGGCCGCCGCCTGATCGACTACCTCTCGCAGCGCGGCCAGCGCGCCGTGCTGGTCGAGGGCGGAGACCACTGGGAACCCGCAACCGTCGCCCTGCTGGACCGCGTCGCGCGCCGCACCTTGTCCACCCTGGGCCTGCTGCCCGCCGCCGCGCCGATCGCGCCGAGCCACATCGCGCGCGTCACGCAAACCATCACCGCGCGCGGCAACAGTTTTCATTATGTGCGGCCATTCCGCGGCGGCGAAATCATCCCCTTCGCCGGCACGCTGATCGCGCGCGATGGCGATGTGGACATCCGCACGCCGCATGATGACTGCTTGTTGGTGATGCCCAATCTGCGCACCGCGCCCGGCCTTACCGCCGTGCGCTTTGCGCGCATCCAATCAGGTCGCATCGCTGAAGGCTGATGCCAGCCTCAGGCGCGCAAGAACCTACAACCTAGGCGCTGCGTTCCAACTCCGGCTCCACGCCTTCAGCGCGCGCCACGGCAATGGCCGCCCCACCCAGAAACCCTGCGCCCGATGCACGCCCAGATGCGCCATCTGCCGCCAGGTCGCGCTATCCGCCACACCTTCGGCGGTCACGCTGCGCCCCAGCACATTCGCCCGCGCCACCACCTGCCGAATGAAGCGCCGCGCGGAGGACATCCGCATCGCATCCCCCACCAGCGACTTGTCCAGTTTCACGCCGGCGAAGGGCAATTCCATCAACGGCAGCCGCCCATCATCGCGCGCCAGGTCGTCCATCCACACCCGATGCCCCGCGCGCGCCAATTGCCGCAACGCCGCCGCCAGCGCGGTCCGATCACTGACCGGCGCGTTCTCCGTCAATTCCAATGACAGCGCGTGGCCGGGCAGCGTGCCGGTGCGCAACGCGCGCGCCAGCCACACCGCAAGGTCGCGCTGCAACATCTGCTCCAGCGACACATTCACCGACACACCGACCGGCAGCGCCACCTGCAAGGCGCCCACATCCTGCGCCGCGCGCGTCACCACCGCGACCGCCAAGGGCCGCCCCAACCCCGCGCGTTCCACCTGCGGGATGAAACTGTCCGGCCCATGCGCCAGCGGCGTGCCGCGCCAGCGCGACAGTGCCTCCAGCATCACCGGCCGCCGATCGGCCATGCGCACCACGGGCTGATAGCGCACCAGCAAGGCGCCACGATCCAGCCCTGCGGCCAGCGCGGCAGCACTGCTGGGCGGCGGGCGCGGGCGGGGCGGTGGCTGGCGCATGATGGCCTCGGCCAACAGCGCGGATTCGGGCGGCAGCACGGCGATGCCTTCCGGCGCATCGCCAGGCCGGGCTGCCACAAACACCATCGCTTCCGTCAGCCCCGGATCATCCAGCGTGGCCAGCAATTCCGACCATGACGCACCAGCCGCGGCGGGTTCCAGCAGGATGCGCTGCGGCGGCAGCCCGGGGCGTGAGAGCGCCGACAAAGCCTCACGCGGATTGCCGAAAAGTCGCGGCGCGGCGCCGGCCATGCCGCGCACGGCATCCATCGCGGCCGCGACCACCTGCGGGTCGCGCGCGAGCACGAAGACGTCATGCGGCGATGCCCGGCTTTCGCGCATCATGCGGCCAAATCCGGGACGATTTTTTGAGACCAGTTTCGCAAAACAAGTCAATCTCGCACGATAAAGCTAGCGCCGCAATGGTTTCCTCAGCCCTCGGCCGCACCAATCGCAGGCGTGGTCGCCGCACTGCCCGCCAGCACTTCCGCCACATGATAGGCGCGGATCGCGCTGCCCTCCCGGTGCAGGCGCCCGGCCATGTTCAGCAGGCAGCCCATATCGCCCGCCAGCAGGATATTGGCACCCGTGCCCGTGATGTCGCGCACCTTGTCGGTCACCATGCGCGTCGAAATCTCGGGGTATTTCACGCAGAAGGTGCCGCCGAAACCGCAGCATTGCTCGGGTTCCGCCAGGTCCTTCACCGCCAGGCCATCCACGCGCGACAGCAGTGCGCGCGGCTGCGCCCGCACACCCAATTCGCGCAAGCCCGAACAACTGTCGTGATAGGCCGCGACCCCATCCAGCCGCGCGGCAATCCGCGCACTGCCCAGCACATCATGCAGGAAGGCGGTCAGTTCATGCGTGCGCGCGGCCAGCTCCACTGCGCGCGCATGCCAATGCGGGTCGCTGTCGGCGAACAACGCAGGGTAGTGGTGGCTGATCATCGCCGCACACGACCCCGAAGGTGCGACCACATGATCAAAACCACCAAACGCATCAATCACCGCGCGCGCGATATCCTGCGCCGTGCGCCGGTCACCACTGTTATACGCCGGCTGCCCGCAACAGGTTTGCGACAGCGGCACCTCCACGGTGCAGCCCGCATCCTCCAGCAGCTTGATCGCGGCGAAGCCGACGGATGGGCGATGGATATCCACCAGGCAGGTGACGAAAAGGGCGACTCGGGGCTTGGCCATGCGCGCAGGATAACGCGGTTCCGGTGCCGTGCCATCGTGGCGGGCGAGGCTGTGCGCCGCCGCGACAGCATGCATGCGCCAACTCACAGCCTGCCAGCTCTTTGCTTGCCG
>JAAFHD010000044.1 GCA_013298245.1 Alphaproteobacteria bacterium | reverse complement strand
CGGGATGAAAGCGCATGTCATTGCAGTCGAACCCATAGGGCAGGATGACATGCCCCGGCGCATGCACGCGCGGCAGCTCATCATCATAGGCGTCCGAGTCGTACAGAAACCCGCCATGTTCCCGCAGCAACCGCCGCGTATTGGGGCTGGCCGCGGTGCGCGTGTGCCAGCCCACCGGCGGCGCGCCCGTGGCATCCGCAATGGCCCGCACCGTCGCCGCAATCACCGCGCGTTCGGCCGCTTCGTCCATGTGCTCATGGCTCTCCCAGCGCCAGCCATGCGCGCTGACTTCATGGCCCGCTTGCGCTGGCTCGGCCGCCAGTTGCGGCGCATGCGCCACCGCCCGCCCGCAGCAGGAAAACGTCGCCGGCACATCGCCCAACGCATCCAGCACGCGCCACAACCCCACCCGCGCGCCATAGTCGAAATGCGACTGCATCCCGAGGCTCGCCGCCCCCTTCACCTCATGGCGCGTTTCGAACAGCGGCTCATTCGCCTCATCGCCCGAGAGGTGGTTCAGCTCCGCCCCCTCCTCCACATTCACCACCAAGGACAGCGCCAAAGTGGCGCCGCCAGGCCAGCGCGGATCGGGCGGGTTGCGGCCATGGCCCAGCATGTCGCGACTGGCGGGCGGCATGCCGCCGGGGAGTGGGTTCATGCGCCGCAGGTTGACCCGCCGGGCGCGCTGCGGCAACCCGATCGCCATGCTTCTCACCCGTGACGCACGCGGCGCATATGTCATCGCGCCCACGCCCTTCCTGCCGGATGGCGCGCTGGACCTGGCATCCGCGCGCGGCATGACCGAGGCCTTTCTGCGCATGGGCGTATCAGGCCTGACCATCCTGGGCGTGATGGGCGAGGCGCCCAAGCTGGACGCCGCCGAAGCACTGCAATTCACCCGCGCCGTGCTGGCGGCCAATGCCGGCCAGGTGCCGGTGGTGGTGGGTGTCTCGGCGCCAGGTTTCGCGGCCATGCGCAGCCTGTCGCGGGCGGTGATGGAGGCGGGTGCCTCCGGCGTGATGATCGCGCCCGCACCAGGCCTGCGCGGCGATGAGGCGGTGGTGGCCTGGTTGCAGGAAGCCGCCGCGCAAGTGGCGCCCGCGCCCTGGTGCCTGCAGGACTTCCCGCTGACCACGGGTGTCGCGCTGACACCCGCGATGATCGCGCGCATCGCCGCCGACCCACGCTGCGTGATGCTGAAGGCGGAGGACTGCCCAGGCCTCGACAAGATCAGCGCCATCCGCGCACTGGAAGCGGCCGGCGCCATGCCGCGTCTGTCGATCATGGGCGGCTATTACGGCCTGTTCCTGCCGGAGGAATTGGCGCGCGGCACCGATGGCGTGATGACCGGCTATGCCTTCCCCGAACTGCTGGTCGCGATGACGCGCGATGGCATGACCGACGCCATGTGGGACCGCTTCGAAGCGCATCTGCCGTTGATCCGCGCCGACAGTCAGCCGGGCCTCGGGCTTGCCATCCGCAAACACGTCCTGGCGCGGCGCGGCCTGATCGCACACCCCGCCGCGCGCGCGCCGGCGCCGCGCCTATCGGGCGCATCGCGCGCCGAAATCGACCACCTGCTGCGCCGCCTGGCGCGGCGTGACCCTGTTGCCGCGGACCTGACATGAACGACTTCCTGCACATCGCGCGCCAGCGCGGCTTCATCCACCAGACCACCGACGAAGCGGCCTTCGCGGCCCGGCTGAAGACCGGCCCGCTGCCCGGCTATATCGGCTTCGACTGCACGGCTGATTCGCTGCATGTCGGCAGCCTGGTGCAGATCATGATTCTGCGGCTGTTGCAGCAATGCGGACACAAGCCCGTGGTGCTGATGGGCGGCGGCACGACCAAGGTGGGCGACCCCTCCTTCCGCGACGAAGCCCGGCCCTTGCTGGATGATGCGCGCATCGAGGCGAACAAGGCGGGCATTCGCCTGGTGTTCGACAGCTTCCTGCGCTTCGGCGAAGGCGCGACGGATGCAGTGATGCTGGACAATGCCGAATGGCTGGACCGGCTGGAATACATCCCCTTCCTGCGCGATGTCGGCCGGCATTTTTCCGTGAACCGCATGCTGTCGATGGACAGCGTAAAGCTGCGGCTGGACCGCGAACAGAACCTCTCCTTCCTCGAATTCAACTACATGCTGTTGCAGAGCTACGACTTCCTGGAGTTGTTCCGCCAGCATGGCGTGGCGCTGCAAATGGGCGGCTCGGACCAATGGGGCAACATCGTCATGGGCGCGGATTTGATCCGCCGTGTCACGGGCGGAGAGGCGCATGTGCTGACCACGCCGCTGATCACCAGCGCGTCGGGTGCCAAGATGGGCAAGACCGCGGATGGCGCGGTGTGGCTGAGTGCGGCGAAGAAATCGCCCTTCGAATACTGGCAGTTCTGGCGCAATGCCGAGGATGCGGATGTCGGCCGTTTCCTGAAGCTGTTCACCGAAATGCCGATGGCGGAAATTGCGCGGCTTTCGGCGTTGGCTGGGGCCGAAATCAACGATGCGAAGAAGGTGCTGGCGACCGAGGCCACCGCGCTGCTGCATGGGCGTGCGGCGGCCGAAGCTGCGGCCGAAACAGCCCGCCGCACCTTCGAAGAAGGCGATGCCGGCGGCGACCTGCCGCGCATCGCGCTCACCCCCGGCATGACCATCACTGCGGCGCTGGTCACGGCCGGTTTCGCCACCTCCAACGGCGAAGCCCGCCGCCATGTCGCCGGCGGCGGCGTGCGCCTGGATGACGCGGTGGTGACCGACGCCAACGCGCCCATCACGGCCCCCGGGAAACTCTCCTTCGGCCGCAAGAAGCACGCCCTGCTCGTGTGATGGACATGGAGTTCGCGAACGAATTCCATGGTCTGAATCACACGACAAAGAGCCTACACCCTAAGGTCCAGCAGCGACCCGCGCGGCAGCGGCCGCGTCGGTTGCGGCGGCACCGCTTCCAGCGCGCGTTGCGCCGGCTGTGGTTCCACGCGCATCGATTGCGCCGGTTGGATCGGCGTATTGCCGGGGCGGGTGCGGGCCACTTCCTGCGTGAAGGCGGCCAGTGCGTTCAGAGGCATCATGTCGGCAAGAATGGCGCGCCAACCCTAACGCCCCGTAAACGCCGCCACCAAATTCCGCACGGTCACAAACAAAAACTCACCTCCCCCGTCGCCGCCACGTCGTAGCCACCCAACCGTCCCGCCCGCGCGGCGAATTCCGGCAACCGCGCGAACCGCCACAGCCGCTGCATCGACACCGAAAAATACTGCCGCCGATCCATCACCAGGTCGAAGCGCTCGCGGAACAGCGGGATGAATTCCAGCCCCCGCGCCGCCGCCTCCGCGCCAATGCCAAAGCCCAGATCCGCGCGACCTTCATGCACCGCGGCCGCCACCTCGTCCTCCGCCAGTGCGGGTTCATCCAGGAAGCGCACGGCGTCGAGGCGAATGCCCGCCTCCCCCAGCAAATGCACCAGCAACACATGGCTGCCGGCGCGTTTTTGGCGGCCAATGATGCGAAGCCCCGGCCGTAGCAAATCACGGATCTCACCCAGGCCTAGCGGGTTGCCGCGCGGCAGGATCAGCCCCTGCATCCGCCAGGCCCAGGTGATGCCGACCACGGGCCGATGCGGCAGCGCATCGCGCAACGCGGGTTCGTTGAAGGCATCCGTATCCGGGTCACGCAAATGCACCGCTGCTGCCATGGCCGCGCCCTCGGCCAGCGCCGCCAGGCCATCCAGGCTGCCGCCGCCCCGCAGCGCCAGGCCGCAACCGGATTGCCGCACCGCCCAGTCCAGCAAGGGATCATGGCTGCCGGCCAGAATGGGCGGCGGGTCAGCACTGCTCTGCCCCTCCGCCTGCGCCGCCAGCCAGCCTTCCAACCTGGCACGCGGAAACAGCCACTTGCCACCCAACTGCGCCGCCGGCAGCCGGCCCGCGCGCGCCAGGTCGTATAGCGAGCGTTCCGACAGGCGCAGGTATTGCGCCGCTTCGCGAAGGGTCAGCACATCCGGCATAGT
The DNA here is from genome assembly GCA_013298245.1 of Alphaproteobacteria bacterium. Classification (GTDB taxonomy): domain Bacteria; phylum Pseudomonadota; class Alphaproteobacteria; order Acetobacterales; family Acetobacteraceae; genus Rhodovarius. Next base: position 10,581 of record JAAFHD010000044.1, on the reverse strand, counting down.
CCGGCAAATTCCGGCAAATGCTAACGCCGTCAAGCCCCACCGCACCGTTGACCCCACCGCCCGCCATCCGCAGTTTGCGCGCCAATCCGGGAACTGCCCTTTGTCCGACCTTGGCGCCGCCGCCTCCACCGCCGTCCAACTGGTGCTGACCGCCGATCCGGCCGTTGCGCAGATCGTGATCCTGTCGCTCCAGGTCAGCCTCTCCGCGGTGATGGTCGCCGCCATCATCGGCCTGCCACTGGGGGCGCTTCTGGCCATCGCGCGCTTCCCCGGCCGCGGCGCCATCCTGACCATACTGAACGCTCTGATGGGCCTGCCGCCGGTGGTAGCCGGGTTGTTGATCTACCTGCTTTTGTCGCGCTCCGGCCCGCTTGGCAGCTTCGGCCTGCTGTTCACACCCAGCGCTATGATCATCGCCCAGGCGGTGCTGATCACGCCCATCCTGGCCGCCCTGTCGCGCCAGGTTCTGGAAGGCCTATGGGAGGAATACGCCGAACAACTGCGCAGCTTCGGCGCGACCCCCGCCCGCGCCGTGCCAACCCTGCTATGGGACGGCCGCTTCGCATTGATCACGGTGCTGCTTGCCGGCTTCGGCCGCGCCTGCGCGGAGGTCGGCGCGGTGATGATCGTGGGTGGCAACATCGAAGGCTTCACCCGCGTCATGACCACGGCCATCGCGCTGGAAACCAGCGCCGGCAACCTGCCCCTTGCGATCGCGCTGGGCATGGTGCTGATGGTGATCGTGCTGGTGGTGAACGGCCTCGCGCAGGTGGTGCGCGATGTCGCGGAGCGCACCGGTGCCTGACGCCCCCATCCTGCCGCTGCGCACCGAAAACCTGGGTTTTCGGGCCAACGGCGTCGCCATCCTGGCCGACATATCGCTGACCATCGCGGCCGGCGCGCCCAGCATCATCATCGGCCCCAACGGCGCCGGCAAATCCGTGCTGCTGCGCCTGCTGCACGGGCTGTTGCCGCCCACCACAGGGCGCGTGATCTGGGCGGCCGATGCCACGCGCCGCCACGCCATGGTGTTCCAGCGCCCCGTGCTGCTGCGCCGCAGCGTGCTCGCCAACGCCGCCTATCCGCTGAAGCTGGCCGGCATCGCGACCGACGCCCCTGCCCGCGCCGCGCTGGAGATGGTCGGCCTGGCCGCGCTGGCCGACCGCCCGGCGCGCAAGCTTTCGGGCGGCGAACAGCAGCGCCTGGCACTCGCCCGCGCCGCCGCCACGGCGCCGGACCTGCTTTTCCTCGACGAACCCTGCGGCAGCCTGGACCCCGCCGCCACGCGCGCGGTGGAAGACATCATCGGCACCCTCTCGGCACGCGGCACCAAGATCGTGATGACGACCCATGACCTGGGCCAGGCGCGCCGCCTGGCGGGCGAGGTGCTGTTCCTCCACCACGGCCGCTTGCTGGAACAGACGCCCGCGCAAAACTTCTTCGCGCAACCGGCATCGCCCGAAGCCTCGGCCTTCATCCGCGGCGAATTGCTGTGGTAGCGCGGCGCGCCGCCATGCTGGTGATGCTGGCACCCGCTGCCCTCGCGCAGCCACGCGTCATCACCCTGGCATCCACCACCAGCACCGAACAATCCGGCCTGTTCCGCCACCTCCTGCCCCTCTTTACGCGCGAGAGTGGCATCACCGTGCGCGTCGTCGCACTCGGCAGCGGCCAGGCGCTGGATGTCGGGCGCCGCGGCGATGCCGATGTGGTCCTGGTGCACGACCGCGCGGCGGAAGAAGCCTTTGTCGCCGGCGGCTTCGGCGGCCCGCGACGGCACGTCATGTTCAACGACTTCATCATCGCCGGCCCCACCGCCGACCCCGCGCGCGTGCAGGGCCTGCGCGACACCAACACCGCGCTGCGCCGCATCGCCACCACCCGCGCGCCGTTCATCAGCCGCGGCGACCGCTCCGGCACGCACGCCGCCGAACTACGCCTCTGGCAATCGGCGGGCATCGACCCCACCACGGCGCGCGGCCAATGGTATCGCGAAATCGGCCAAGGCATGGGCCCAGCACTGAACACGGCGGCCGCCCAAGGCGCCTATGTCCTGACCGATCGCGCCACCTGGCTCGCCTTCCGCAACCGCCAGGATTTGCGCCTGCTGGTCGAGGGCGATGCGCGACTTTTCAACCAATACGGCGTCATGCTGGTGAACCCCACGCGCCACCCGCATGTGAAGGCCGCCGATGGGCAGCGCTTCATCGACTGGCTGGTGGCGCCGGCCGGGCAGGCGGCCATCGCGGGATTTCAGATCAATGGCGAGCAGCTGTTCTTCCCGAACACCAATACGCCCGAGCGGTAAAACGGCAGATGCCATCAAGCAGCGCAATGACAAGCGCGCCCCCATCCGCGACCGCACATTCACGGCCCCGCTGGAAAGCGCGCTTCAGGCCCGCGAAGGCACCTGGAAAAGCACCAGGCACAGTTGGCGCTGGCGGAATGGCGGCAAGGGCGCTGGAGTTCACCATCTTCACCGCCGCGCGCAGCGGCGAGGTTCGCGGCGCGACATGGGGCGAGATCGATCTGGCTTCGCGGGTGTAGACCGTGCCGGCCACGCGGATGAAGGCGGGCGAGATGCACCGCGTCATCCCCCCTCGTGTGACGCGCCTCGGAGCTCCGTCACGCGCGCCTCATCCCGCAACACCAGCCTGACCCTTGTCCCCCGCCCCGGCTGGGAACGCAGCGCCACCGCATGGCCCAGCATCGCCGCCAGCCGCTGCACGATGCCGAGCCCGAGGCCGGCGCCCGCCGCCAAATCCGGGCGCAGCCTGATGCCATCCTCATGCGCCTGCTCGGCCTCGGCCGCGGTCATGCCGATGCCGGTGTCGTAGACATCCAGCAGCCAGGCGCCGCACCCACGCCGGATGCCGAGCAGCACGCCGCCTGCCTCGGTGTAGCGCAGCGCATTGTCCAGCAGGTTGGACAGCATCCGCTCCAGCAACGCCGGGTCGGTCATCGCGACGGCGTCGCGGGTGACCAGTCGCAGCTCCAGCCCGGCCTGCCCGGCAACCGGGCGGAAGCGCTGCGCGAGGCTTTCCAGCAGCGGTGCCAGCGCCACCGCCGCGATGCGCGGCTGCATCTCCAGCGCATTGTCCTCGGCCGCCATCTCGGCGGCCACGGCGACGAAGCCCGCGGCACTCGCCTGCGCCTCACGCATGCGCGGCAGCATCTCCCGCAGGCGCGGCTCGGCCGGGTTGCGGTCCAGCATGTCGATGTAGAGGCCGAGCGCCAGCAGCGGATGCCGCAGGTCATGATGCACCGTCGCGAAGAGGCGCGTGCGGGCGGCGAGCATGGCCTCCGCCCGGCCCTTCGCCTCCGCCAACTGCTCGCCGAGCGCGCGTTCGCGGCTGAGCGCGCGTTCGCTGGTGATGTCGGTGACCGAGCCCGACAGGGTCTCGGGCCGGCCTTGCGCATCGCGCCCGATCGCACCGCTGACCAGCAGGGAACGGCCATCGGCGGCCATCACCTCGGTGGCGAAGCGGGCCTCTGCGTCGCCGGCCGCCAGCGCCTGGCGGACCGCGGCCAGAAGGCGCCGGCGTTCAGGCCTGGGCAGTCGGGCCAGCAACCGCGGCAGGCTTGCTGCATGCGGCGCCCCAAGCAGCCGTGAGAGGCCCGCAGCACCCTCCAGCCGGCCGCCGCGCAGCCCTATGTGGTACATCGCCGCCGCTGCACCCCGGATCATCAGCGCGAAGCGCGCATTGCTGGCGCGCAGGCTGTCCGTCAGGCCGGCCTCGCGCTCACGCAGTTCGCGGAACAGCGCGACGCCGAACAGCAGCATCGAGACCGCCGCCTGGGCGTAGACCAGTTCGCGCACATCCCAGGTGATCAGCACCAGCAGCCGCGCCACCTGCACCACGCCCACCGCCGCGACCAGCACCCAGCCAGCGGCGAAGGCCAGGCGCGATGCCGCCCCCCCCATCGCGCCACGGATCGCCATCGCCGCCATGGCGAGCGAAAAGGCGGCGGCCATGGCCTGCACGGCACTGCGCGTATTGGCGACGCCCAGCAGCTCCACCACCGCCAGCGCGGCCATCAGCGCGGCCATTGCGCCCAGCACGCGGTCCGCCACGCGCCCCCATGCCAGGAAGCGGCGCGCATGCAGCCAGGCGAACAGCGGCACCAGCGCAACACAAGGAAAGGCGATGTCCGGCCAGGCGCCGCGCGGCACCGCCGGCAGCAGCAGCGGCCCGAAGCCCGACACCCAGGCATTGAGCACCAGCTGGCAGAACTGGAAGCCGAGGAAATACCCATGCTCCGCCCGCCGCAGCGCGCCCCACAGCAGCAGCACATGCAACGCGACCACGATCGGCACCGCGGTCAGGAACGCCGCGATGCCGGTGCGCCGGCGCTCGGCCTCATGGAAGTGCGGCGGATCGATCAGCCACAGATGGAAGCCGACCGGTATGCGGGTGTGGAGTCTGACGGCGATATCCAGGCTTTCGCCCGGTGCCAGGGTGACTGCTACATTCGGGTAGCTCTGCCCCGTCAACGGCCAGATCGCGCCCTGCCCGTTTTCGGCCAGGCGTTCGAAATTCTGGCCGGGACGGCGGACGAAGAACTGGATGTCCTCGATGGTGGACAGCGTGTAGCCCAGCACCCAGTCGCGCCGCGCCCCGTCATTTTGCAGCGTGACGAAACCCCAGACCGGCCGCGTGCTGCGGCCCATATTGGGCGGCGAGAGGCGATGCGGCAGCGCATCGGCGATGCGCGCCACCGCCTGTTCGACGGAAAGCGGCGCGCCGGGTCCTTCGGCCAGCACGCGCACATCCTGGCGCAGCAGGAATTCGCCACCATCGGCCGTGATGCGAAAGACGCCGTGGGCTGCGGCCGGCAGCATGGCCAGCGCCAGCAGCAGCGCGACCCAGCGCCAGTCAATCCGCACGCGGCGCCGCCTGGCCATCGGCCGAGAGGAAAATGCGGATCGCCTCGGTGCGGTTGCGCACGCCAAGCCGGCGAACGATCTCGGCGATATGGGTCTTCACCGTCTCGACGCCCAGGCCGAGACTGAGTGCCACCTCCTTGCTGGTGCGCCCGCGCGCCAGCTCGACCAGCACCTCCATCTGCCGCAGCGTGAGTGCCGCGGGGGCGGGGGTGGGCGGCGGCGTTTCCAGTGCATCGCTGCCGCCCAGCAATTGGCGCAGCCGTTCGATCAACAGGCGCGGATCGGCCGTCTTGGGCACGAAGGCCGTCGCGCCATTCTGCAGGGTGCGGCGCTGCAGCTCCTGGCGGGTTTCCGCGCTGAGCACGATGACGCGCCCATGCGGCGCGGCGCGGCGCAGTTCCAGCACGGCATCGGCGCCATGGCTGTCGGGCAGGTGCAAATCCAGCAGCGCGATATGGCCGGGCGGCTGGGCGGGGGCCAGGCGCAGCGCTTCATCGAGGCTGCCCGCGGGCGTCAGCCTGGCATCGGGAAATTCCTCTGCCAGCAGCGCCAGCAGCGCGTGACGGAAGATGGGGTGGTCATCCACCACCAGGAAGCTCTGCCGTCGCATCCCCTGTCCTGCCTGGGCGAGGTTTGAGCCTAGGGGCATGCCGGCATGCCCGTGTCTCCCCAACCTAGGGGAGTGTGGCCTGGCCGCCCAGTCGCGACAATGCGAGCCGTGTGCGACGGGTGCAGGATGGGCCCGGGACGCAGCACAGACATCACCCGGAGTGCATCCCATGCTGACCGCAGCGCCCATCTTTCGCATCAACACCATCCTGCCCAATGCGCTGTCCCGGCCCGAACTTGCCCGGCTGAATGACGGGCGCATCGCTGTGGTCTGGCAGGCCGCCAACGCGGATGCCTATGGCACGCCCGACATCATGGCGCGCGTGCTGAACGCCGATGGCACGACGGGTGCGGCCGAGTTCATCGTCAACACCGAACGCGTGGAGCCGGACCCCGAATTGCCGTTCATCGCGCAGCGCCACAACCAGTTCCAGGGCGCGGTCGCGGCCTTGGCCGATGGCGGCTTTGCGGTGGTCTATGTCGATAATCGTCCATCCGCGCCCAACCCCTTGCTGAGCACCCTGGTGGTGCAGCGCTTCGAGGCCGATGGCAGCCGCGATGGCACCGATGTCAGCATCCTGCCCGCCACGACATCCGGCGGGCTTGCCGTGCTGCCGCGCGAGCCGGACATCATCGGGCTGGCCGATGGCAGCTATGTCATCGCCAGCCACACCTCCCAGCAGCCCTTCCTGTCCGGTGACCAGGACGGCATCGTGATGCAGCGCTTCGACAGTGCGGGCAGTGCCGGCAGCTTCGGCAACATCAACGGCACGATCACCAGCGTGCAGATCCAATCCAGGATGGCCAACCTGGCCGATGGCGGCTGGGTGGCGGTGTGGTGGTCCAACAGCGCCTCCGACGGCCTGGGCGTGACCGGCGAGCTGAAGGGCCAGCGCTTCAACGCCGCGGGCGTGGCGGTGGGCAGTGAGATCGCCTTCGCCCGCGAAGGCCGCATTTCCCAGCCCAGCGCCACCCAGCCGTCGCATGATGTGGTGGGCCTGGCCGGTGGCGGCTTCGCGGTGGTCTGGACGCAGCCGCAGGATGTGTTCGTGCCGAACGGCATCCGCGACGACATCAAGCTGCAACTGGTCAATGCCGATGGCTCGATGCGCGGCGGCATCATCGCTGTGCACACGGCCGACACGCTGTTCCAGCGCAACCCGGCGGTGGCCGCAGGCACCGATGGCAGCCTGGCGGTGGCGTGGGGCGAGTCCGGCACGGTGCCGAACGGCAGCCTGTCCTTCAGGGTGATGGTGCAGCACATCAGCGCCAATGGCGCGCTGCTGGGCGCGGCCGTGCCGGTGACACAGGGAAACGCCACACAGGCGGGCACGCTCGATATCGTGGCGATGACCGAAGGCCGCTACATGGTCGTCTTTTCCGACAGCGAAGGCAGCTTCGGCGTCCCCAATACCGACATCTCCGGCGTGGTGCTGAGCGTCGCCAGCGTGATCGACGGCACCCCGGACGCCGATGCACTGGTCGGCACGGCCAGCGCCGATACGATCAACGGCCTCGGGGGTGATGACGTGCTCTCCGGCGGTGCCGGCAATGACCTGCTGAATGGCGGGGCGGGCAACGATGTGCTGATCGGCGAGGGCGGCAACGACACGATGGTGGGCGGCGCCGACAATGACATCTACATCCTGAGCGACCTGGGCGATGCCATTGTCGAGGCGCCGGGCGGCGGCGTGGACGCTGTCTTTGTCAGCGCCAATGACGTGGTGCTGCCGTCCAATCTCGAGGTCGCCTATCTGTTCGGCACCGCCAGCCGCATCACCGGCAGCGCCGGCGATGAGCAGATCGTGGCCAATCCGCAGCTGGCCTCGCGCCTGGATGGTGGGGGTGGCAATGACGTGCTGTGGGGCATGGGGCTGGCCGATACGCTGATCGGCGGGGCCGGCGATGACATCATCCAAGGCCAAGGCTCGCCCGCCGAAATGCGCGGCGGCGTTGGCAATGACAGCTATGTCGTTGGCAACCTCGGCGCGGTCGTCATCGAGAACGCGAACGAGGGGGCGGACACCGTCTATGTCACCATCAATGGCTATACGCTGCCGCTGAATGTCGAGGTCACCTATCTCTCGGGCGTGGCCACCCAGCTGACCGGCTCGTCGGCCGGGGATGTGATCGTCGGCAATCCGGCAGTGCCATCGAGCATCGACGGCGCGGCGGGCGATGACGAGCTGTGGGCCGGCGGCCAGGCCGATACGCTGGTGGGCGGCGCGGGCAATGACATCCTGCGCGGCCAGGCCAACACGGCGCAGCTGCGCGGCGGCGACGGGCATGACAGCTATGTGGTGGGCGATGTCGCGACCCTGATCGTCGAAAATGCCAATGAAGGCTTGGACACCGCCTATGTCGCGGTCAATGACTATGTGCTGCCGGCGAATCTGGAACTGGCCTATCTGTCAGGCGCCGCGACGCGGCTGACCGGTTCGGCGGGCGCGGATGTGATGGTGGCCAGCAATGCCGCACCCTCGCGCCTGGATGGCGGGGGCGGCGATGACGTGCTGTGGGGCGGCGCACTGGCCGACACGCTGATCGGCGGCGCCGGCAATGATGTGCTGCGCGGCCAGGGCGGTGCCGACAGCATGACGGGCGGCACCGGCAACGACCAATACGTGGTGTTCAGCAACGCAGCCAGGATCGTGGAGCTGGCAGCCGAGGGCTACGACATCGTCTATGCCGCGGGTGCGGGGCTGTTCGACATTGGAGAGAATGTCGAAGAGGCGCGCGCGTTCGGCGACTGCACCGGGCTGATCGGCAATGCGCTGGCCAACCTGCTGGTCGGCAACCAGGGCCTGGCCAACCAGGACAATATCGGCAGCACGATCAAGGCCGGCAGCGGGGACGACATCATCTTCGGCACGCAGGCCGACGACAGCATCACCGGCGGCGCGGGCAACGACACCATCTACCTGCTGGGTGGGCATGACATGCTGGTCTTCGACGGGCCGAACTGGGGTATCGACCAGGTGGCGGTGCAGGCGCTGGGGGCGACGCCGACGCTGCGCTTCATGGCCGAGAGCGGTGTCACCGCCATGGGACAGCTTGCAATCGTGAGTGCGGGTGCCAACACGCAGATCAGCTTTTCGGGGAGCAGCATTCTGCTGTTCAACGTGTCGGGCGTGGGGGCAGAACACTTCCTGTTCGGGTGATGATGCGCGGCGGTGGCGGGCGCGCGCTGCACTCGGTGTCGGCCAAACCGGCAGCATTCAGAAAACGCTGCCAAATCAGTGCCAAGAAAGGAAAAACCTGGTGGAGCTGAGGGGAATCGAACCCCTGACCTCGTCATTGCGAACGACGCGCTCTACCAACTGAGCTACAGCCCCTCACCGGGCGGGGCTTGTGCCGCGCGGCCCGGTCCAAGTCAACCCGCCCGCTTGCGGGAAACGCCGCCGCTACCTAGGTTCCGGCGAACCTTTTGCGCTGGATGCCCCGATGCTGCTCGATGCCGTCTTCTACCTGATCAATGCCGTGCTGCTGCTGTTCTTCTGGGCCGTCATCATCGCGGCGATCCTCTCGCTGCTGATCGGCTTCAACGTGCTCGACACGCGCAACCGGCTGGTCTGGACGATCGCCGATTTCTTCGCCCGCGTGACCGAACCGGTGCTGCGCCCGGTGCGCCAGCGCCTGCCCAATCTGGGTGGCATTGATATCTCGCCGCTGGTGGTGTTGCTGGTGGTGCAGGCGATGATCCTGCTGGTCAACGCCATCCAGGGCTACATGATCCGCGGCGGCATCTACTTCTGATGTCGGCGCGTATTCTGGATGGCAAGGCGATCGCCGCGCGGCTGCGCGCGCGCCTGGCGGAGCGCATCGCCACCCTGACCTACAAGCCGGGCCTGGTGGTGGTGCGCGTGGGCGATGACCCGGCCAGCGGCGTTTATGTGCGCAACAAGGACAAGGCGGCGAAGGATGCGGGCTTCGATTCCCGCACCATCCATTTGCCGGCGGAGACAACACAGCAGGCACTGCTGGCGCAGATCGCAGCGCTGAATGTAGACCCGTCTGTGGACGGCATCCTGGTCCAGCTTCCCCTGCCCGCGCAGATCGACGCGCAGGCCGCGATCAACGCCGTGGACCCCGCGAAGGATGTGGACGGTTTCCACCCCATCAATGCCGGCCGCCTGGCCTCGGGGCAGCCCGGCCTGGTGCCCTGCACACCGCGCGGCGTGATGCATCTGCTGGCGGAATCCGGCGCGCCCACGCGCGGTGTGCGCGCCGTGGTGCTGGGCCGCAGCCAGATCGTCGGCCGGCCCATGGCGCAGTTGCTGCTGGCCGCCGACTGCACCGTCACCATCGCCCATTCCCGCACCGCCGACCTGGCCGCCGAATGCGCGCGCGCCGATATCCTGGTCGCCGCCGTCGGCCGGCCGGAAATGGTGCGCGGCGATTGGGTAAAGCCCGGCGCAGTCGTGCTGGACGTGGGCATCAACCGCCTGGCCGATGGCCGCCTGGTGGGTGATGTCGCCTATGCCGAATGCGCCGAACGTGCCGCTGCCATCACGCCCGTACCCGGCGGGGTCGGCCCCATGACCATCGCCTGCCTGCTGGAAAACACGCTCGACGCCGCGCTGGCCCGCCGCGGATGATCCTGCACCGTGCCTTGCAGATCATCGGCGCGCTGGCCCTGCTGGCCTGCCTGAACCTGGCCTTCCAGGCGACACCCTGGGGCGGTGATGGCTGGTCGCGCGCGCGCATGCTGTATGCCGGCGCGGGCGGTGTTTCGGCACTGGCGCTGATCGCGATCGGCGGCCTGGGTGTTGCGCTGCGCCGCCAGCAATCGCGCCTGGACGAGATCATCCGCCGCCTGGACCAGCGTTGAACGCCGCCACTCTCGGGCTGGCAGCCTGCTTCGTCGTCATCTGGGCATCGGCCTTTAATGCGGCACGGGTGGTGGCGCTGGAGGCAGCGCCGTTGTGGTCTCTCGGCACGCGCTTCGTGATCTGCGTGCCCTTGCTGGCGCTGATCGTCTGGGGTTTGCGCAGCGCGGTGCCGGCGCGGGCGGACATGCCGCGCGTGGTCGCCATGGGCGTGTTCGGGTTGGGTGGCTACCTGGCCTTTGCCTGGACGGCATC
>JAAFHD010000439.1 GCA_013298245.1 Alphaproteobacteria bacterium | reverse complement strand
CGGTGATGGCGCGATAGCTCGGTTCATCGGCGATCTTGAAGGCGTCCAGCGTCGCGTCCGAAAACACAACGCCAAAGCCGAACGTGTCATCGGCCTGGTTGCGCTCCACCACGGTGACATGCGCGGCGGGCATGTCCCGCTTCATCAGGATGGCGAAATACAGCCCCGCCGGACCACCGCCGATGATCGCGATGCGCATGCCAGAAACCCTCCGAATACCGCTTGTGAGCATGGCAGGAGATGTTTTAAGCTTCAAGCATGTCAAGTGCGCGACATGCTTTGGTGACAGGCGGCGGGACCGGAATCGGCCTGGCCTGTGCGCGCGCGCTGATGGGCGCGGGCTTCCGCGTCACTGTGCTGGGCCGGCGTGAGGCACCGTTGCGCGCGGCCGGCGCGGATGCGTGGATCATCGGCGATGTGACGGCACCGCCCGCGCTGCCTGGCTTCGATGTGCTGGTGAATGCGGCCGGCGTCGCACCCAGCGCACCCTTCCATCGCAGCGATGACGCGATGTTCCAGCAGGCGATCAGCGTGAACCTGATGGGCGCGGTTGCCATCACCCGCGCCGTACTGCCGGGCATGCTGGAATCGGGCTGGGGGCGCGTGATCCATATCGCATCGACCGCGGCGCTGAAGGGCTATGCCTACACCACGGCCTACTCCGCATCGAAGCACGCGATGCTGGGCTTTGTGCGCGCGCTCGCCCAGGAAACCGCGGCGCGTGGCGTGACGATCAACGCCATCTGCCCTGGCTTCACCGAGACCGAAATCGTCGCCGAGAGCATCGCGCGCATCACGACGCGCACCGGCCGCAGCGACGCGGAAGCGCGGGCGGAACTGACGCGCCCCAACCCGCAAGGTCGCCTGGTGCAGCCGGCGGAGGTCGCGGCCGCCGCGTTGTTCCTGGCCAGTGATGCGGCCGGCGCGATCAATGGTGCCGCCATCCCCGTCGCTGGCGGAGAGGTCTGATGGCCGAGAACCTGCGCCTATGGCTGCGGCTGCTGTCCACCACGACCATGATCGAAGCCGAACTGCGCCGCCGCTTGCGCGCGCAGTTCAACACCACCCTGCCCCGCTTCGACCTGCTGGCCGCGCTGGACCGCGCGCCGGAGGGGCTGACGCTCGGCGAAGTCTCCGCGCGCATGATGGTGACCAACGGCAATGTCACCGGCCTCGCCACGCGGTTGGAGGCCGAGGGCCTGGTCGCGCGCCGCCCCGACGCACAGGACCGCCGCGCCGTGCGCCTGCGCCTGACACCCGCCGGCGCACGCGCCTTCGCGCAGCAATCGGCAGCGCACGCGGCATGGGTGCGCGAGCTTTTCGCAGGTCTCTCCGGCGCGGAGCGCGCGGCGCTGCACCGCCTGCTCGGCCGCGCCAAGCAATCGCTCAACGGCATCAACCAGGAGGAAGCGGCGTGACGCTTGCAACCTATCGCGCGACGCATTTCGCCTATGCGGTCGAAGGCGCCGTCGCGACCATCACGCTGAACCGCCCCGAGCGCAAAAACCCGCTGACCTTCGAAAGCTATGCCGAACTCGGAAAACTCTTCCGCGCCGGCGTGGATGACCCTGATGTGCGCGTCTTTGTGCTGACTGGCGCGGGCGGGAATTTCTGCTCGGGCGGCGATGTGCACGAGATCATCGGCCCGTTGCTGGATCGCGACACCAAGGGGCTCATGCAGTTCACCGCCATGACCGGCGAATTGGTCAAGGCGATGCGCGCCTGCCCGCAGCCCATCATCGCCGCGATCGATGGCGTTTGCGCCGGTGCGGGTGCGATCATGGCGATGGCGTCTGACCTGCGCATCGGCACGGCTGCAACGAAGGTGGCGTTCCTGTTCAACCGCGTGGGCCTGGCCGGCTGCGACATGGGCGCCTGCGCCATCCTGCCGCGCATCATCGGCCAGGGGCGTGCGTCGGAGCTGCTGTATCTGGGCCGCAGCATGTCGGGCGAGGAAGGCCTGTCCTGGGGCTTCTTCAACCGCATCGTCGATGGCGCCGCACTGTCGGAAGCGGCGCGCACCATGGCCGCGGAAATCGCGGCCGGCCCTGGCTTCGCGCATGCGATGACCAAGCGCATGTTGGGGCTGGAATGGGCGATGGGCGTGGAGCAGGCGATCGACACCGAAGCCGTCGCGCAGGCGCTGTGCATGACCACCCAGGATTTCCGTCGCGCCTATGACGCCTTCGTCGCGAAGCAGCGCCCCGTCTTCCAGCATGACTGACCTGGACTGGCCTTTCTTCGACGCGACCCACCGCGCCTGGGCGGCGGAGGTGGAAGCCTGGGCCAGCGCACACGCCGCGCGCCTGACTGACGAAGCTGATGCGGATGCTTCGACGCGTGCGCTTGCCGCCGCGATGGGCGAGGCGGGATTGCTGCGCGCGACCGGCGCGCCGCTTTCGGTGCGCCATCTCTGCATCGCGCGCGACATCCTCGCGCGCCATTCGGGGCTGGCGGATTTCGCCTTCGCCATGCAAGGCCTGGGCACCGGCCCGATCACGCTGTTCGGTTGCCCGTCGGCAGAAAATTTCGTCGCCGATGTGCGCGCCGGCCGCGCACTGGCCGCCTTCGCATTGTCCGAACCTGAAGCCGGCAGCGATGTCGCCGCCATGACCACCAGCGCAACGCGCGACGGCAACGCGCATTGGCGCATCAACGGCGAGAAAACCTGGATCAGCAATGGCGGTATCGCCGGCGGCTATGTCGTCTTCGCGCGCAGTGGCGAGGCACCGGGTGCGAAGGGCCTGACCGCCTTCTGGCTGCCCGCCGAATGGGTGCGCGTGGTCGAGCGCATCCATGTCGCAGCCCCGCATCCGCTGGCGCGCATCGCCTTCGATGATGTGCGCGTGCCCGACAGCCACCGCATCGGCGCGCCGGGCGACGGCTTCAAGGTCGCGATGGCGACGCTCGATGTGTTCCGCGCAACCGTGGGCGCGGCGGCCCTCGGCTTCGCGCGCCGCGGCCTGGCACTTTCTGTCGCGCGCGCGCGCGGCCGCCAGCTGTTCGGCGCGCCGCTGATGGACCAGCAGATGACGCAAGCCGCCATCGCCGACAGCGCGACCGATGTGGATGCCGCGGCACTGCTGGTCTACCGCGCCGCCTGGCAGAAGGATGCGGGTGCCGCGCGTGTCTCGCGCGAGGCCTCCATGGCCAAGCTCTTCGCCACCGAAGCCGCCTTCCGCGTGGCCGATCGCTGCGCGCAAATCCATGGCGGTCTCGGCGTCGTCGCCCACAGCGCACCGGAGCTGCTCACGCGCGAGGTGCGCGCGCTGCGCGTCTATGAAGGTGCCTCCGAAATCCAACGCATCGTCATCGCCAGAGCCGAGGC
>JAAFHD010000438.1 GCA_013298245.1 Alphaproteobacteria bacterium | reverse complement strand
ACAGTGCTGCTGACCGCGACCGACGCGCCCGCCTTCCTGGTCGAAGCGGATCGGCGCGACGGCGAAATCCGCCTGGCCGCGCTGAACAACCAGGCTGTGCCCGAGGGACGCGTGCGGGAATTGTGGGCCTTGCCGCAGGGGGCGACGGCGCCGACCAGCCTGGGCCTCGTGCCAGCCGATGGGCGGATTTCGGTGCGCAACACCGCGATCCGGCCCGAGCCTGGCATGCTGATCGAGATCACGCTGGAACCACCGGGTGGCTCGCCCATCGGGCGGCCGACGGGGCCGGTGTTGTTTATCGGGCGCTTGCTGCCGGCGCGGGGGATATAAGGCCGGCAGCATCGATGACGTCGCGGCCGGCCAGCGCGTCGCGCAGCTGCAGGAAGGCGCTGTGCGCGACCAGCACCGCGATGACGGCGGCATCTGCGATGGCCTCACGCGCATCCATCAAGGCGGCGACACCGGGCGGCGGCATGGCGATATGCGGCTCCACCACGCGCAGCGGCAGCCCGCGCGCGGCCAGGTCGCGCGCAATGGCCAGCGCCGGGCTTTCCCGCAAATCCCCGATATCGGGCTTGTAGGCCAGGCCCAGCAGCGCGACCGGCCGGCCTTGCGCGCGCGCCGCGATGGCATCGGCCACCACGCGCGGGCGCGTGTCGTTCACCGCCCGCGCCGCGTGAATAAGCGGCGCTGCGTCGGGGGCGCCTGCGGCCAGGAACCAAGGGTCCACCGCGATGCAATGCCCGCCCACACCGGGCCCCGGGCGCAGGATATCCACGCGCGGATGGTGGTTCGCCAATGCGATGGCAGCCCGCGCATCCACGCCCAGCCGCGCGCCCAGATTGGCCAATTCATTGGCGAAGGCGATGTTGACGTCGCGGTATGCGTTCTCCGACAGCTTCACGAATTCGGCCATGCGGCAATCGGTCAAATGGCGCGGGCCGGTGGAGAAGCTGGCGTAGAGTTCGGCGGCGCGCGCGGCACAGGCGGGCGTCATGCCGCCAATGACGCGGGCGTTTTCCACCAGTTCCAGCAGGGTGCGGCCGGGCAGGACGCGTTCGGGGCAATGGGCGATGAAGATGTCGCCCGGGCAGCGCAGATCGGGGCGCAATGCGGCCAGTTGCGCGGCCAATGCTTCGGTGGCGCCGACGGGGATGGTGCTCTCGATGATGACGCAGCAACCCGCGCGCAGAATGGGTGCGATGGACGCGGCCGCGGCGCGCAGCATCGACAGGTCCGGCTGGTGGTCGGGCGTGATCGGCGTAGGCACCGCCAGCAGCAGGAAATCCGCCGGTTGCGGCGCGCTTGCGGCGCGCAGCCGGCCGGCCGTCGCCGCCGCTGTCAGCAGCATGTCCAGGTCAGGTTCGGCCAGATGCGCGCGGCCCGCATTCACCGATGCGACGATCGCGGGATTGATGTCGCAGCCCAGCACCTGATGCCCGCGCGATGCCAGCAGCGCCGCCGTGGGCAGCCCGACATAGCCAAGCCCGACGACGCAAACCTGGCTCATGCCATCAGGGATTGCGCGATGCGCTGTGCCGCACGCCCATCGCCATACGGGAAGACGGCGCGGGCGCGGGCGGCGTATTCATCCGCGTCATCCAGCAGGCGTGATGATTCGGCGGCGATGCGCGCGGGGTCAGTGCCGATCACGCGCACCACGCCGGTGGCCGCGGCTTCGGGCCGTTCGGTGACATTGCGCAGCACCAATACAGGCTTGCCCAGCGCGGGTGCTTCTTCCTGCAGGCCGCCTGAATCGGTGATGACGTGGTGTGCCGCGCGCATCGCCGCGACCATGTCGGGATAGGCCAATGGTGCCACGGTCGGCAGGCCGGCGAAGGCTTCGCGCAACGCGGGGTTGGGGTGCAACGGCAACAGCAATTCCACATCCGCGCGTGCTGCGATGCGGCGCAGCCCTTCGGCGATGGCGCGGACCGGCGCGCCGAGGTTTTCGCGCCGGTGCACGGTCGCCAGCACCAGGCGGCGGTTGCGTGGTGCGACGGGCGGCAGGCGGGCGGCGACGGCCAGCACCGCATCGATGCCGGTATTGCCGACCACCTGCACCTGGCCCTTGCCATATTCGCGCGCGAGGTTCGCAGCAGCCGCTTCGCTGGGCGCGAAACGCCATGTCGCGATGGCGTCGATCGTGACGCGGTTCATCTCCTCGGGGCTCGGTTGCGACAGGTCGTGGCTGCGCAACCCTGCTTCCACATGGCCCACCGGAATGCCCGCGTGATGCGCGGCAAGTGCCGCGCCGAGGGCAGTGCTGGTGTCGCCATGCACCAGCACCAGGTCCGGCCGGTGGCTGGCGAGCAAGGGCGGCAGCGCGGTCAGGATGGCCGCGAGAATCTGGTCGGGCGTCTGGCGCGCGCGCATCAAGGCCAGGTCGATATCCGGCCAGGTGCCAAATGCGGAAAAAACCTGCGCCACCAGGTCGCGCTGCTGGCCGGTGGAGACCATGACATGCTGCGTGCCGACCGCGCGCAGCGCCTCGGCGACGGGGAGCATCTTGATCGCCTCGGGGCGGGTGCCAAGGACGGTCATGACCAGTCTGTTGTTCCGCATGAATTGCATTCCGGCCGGTGATTGCAACCGCAGATAGTCGTTACTTGCACGGAATACAAGGTTGCGAATCCGATATGGTCACGCCGCGCGGCTTGCCAGATGCCGCAACGGCCCACATGTAGCGGCAACGCCAGGAACAAGCCGCGATGAACATCATGACCGACACCGCCAAGCCCGACCCCGTAATGGACGGCGACCAGAAGACCTTCATGCAGGATGTCATCCAGGCATCGCGCGAAGTGCCGGTGCTGGTTGATTTCTGGGCCACCTGGTGCGGCCCGTGCAAGACGCTGACGCCCACCTTGGAAAAGGTTGTGCGCGCCGCCGGTGGGCGTGTGCGCTTGGTCAAGATCGACATCGACCAGAACCGGTCCCTGGTGCAGCAACTGACGCAGATGGGCCTGCCGCTGCAATCGGTGCCCACGGTCGCCGCCTTCTGGCAGGGCCAGATCGCCGATATTTTTCAGGGTGCCTTGCCGGAAAGCGAGGTGAAGAAGTTCATCGAAACACTGCTGAAGGCCGCCGGCGGGCAGATGCCCGGCGCTGATCTGCTGGCCGAGGGCAAGGCGTTGCTGGAAGCGGGCAAGGCGGTCGAGGCGTTCGAGCTGTTCGCGGCGCTGGCCGAACAGGAGCCTGAGAACGCGGAAGCGCTGGCCGGTCTGGCGCGCTGCTACCTGGCCTTGGGCGAGGAGGAGCAGGCGCTTGGCATGCTGGCCGACATGCCCGCCAAGATCGCCGAACACGCGGATATCGTGGCCGTGCGC